>JASFIA010000153.1:0-6220 GCA_050122915.1 Desulfobacterales bacterium
CAGCTGTCAGCGCCGGTCCCGTCCCCGAGCCGCTCACGGAAGAAGGGATTGACGGCAAGGATTTTCAGCTCCCGGCTGTGAACGGACACCATGCAAGGCATGTCGTCGAAATAGCGGAAACCGGCCTCTAGATTGTCTCCGATGGACTCGATGGCCGCGAACAATCCCTCCACTACCTGGCTTGCGGCCGATCGCCGTTCGGCCTCCACCAGACGGGCGGATGTCTCCTGAACCATCTGCTCCAGGTTTTCGGTATACTCCTTGAGCTGCCGCCGAAGATCGATTTTCTTCCGGGCACGGTTCAGGGAAATGTCGAGGGCGTCGGTATTGATGGGTTTGGTGATGAAGTCGGCGGCATCGAGCTTGAGGCTTTCGATGGCGGTGTCCATGTCGCCATGGCCTGTGACGACGATGACTTCCGTCTCCGGGCGAATACTTTTGATCCGCTTTAATAGAGCGATGCCGTCCATCCCCGGCATCTTGACGTCCGTGATGACGATGGGCGGATGGTGCGCCTGAAATACCTGAAGGGCCTCTTCGCCGCTGGCGGCGGTCAGGACGTGGTAGCCCAGATCGGCCAGGAAAATGGTAAGGACCCGGCGGATGCCGGATTCGTCGTCGACCAGCAGCAGATCGTCCGTCATCGTTCTCCATCCGGTGAAAGCGGGGTGGCGAGCAAGTTGCTAAACCAGAGAATAGCCCCGGGACCGAAGGAGGTCAAATGATTTCGGACGACGCGCACTCGGGCCCGTTCCGCCCGTTGGCGTTATCGGCGCTCAAGGCGCCGGAGGAAGGAGGCAGGCCGCTCAAAGGTCTGCCTCCCCGTGCACCCTGCCGTCCGAGGGCGGTAAATGCCCTATACCTTTTCGCCCGCCGCTGGTTCCCCGATCGCCCGTCGAACATGGGCCATCAATTTGTCCGGATCGAATGGCTTTGCCATGCTGGCCACCACATTTTTGATGGCCAGATGGCGGCTGGGCAGGCCGCTGATGACGATGACCGGAAGATCTTTGTACTCCGGCAGCTTGCTGTATTTTCGGTAAAAGCGGGGCCCCCACTCTTCCGGCATCTCTAAATCCAGGGTGATTAGGTCGGGCTTTTCCTTCTGAAGCATTTCGAAGGCTTTGAGACCGTCTCCGGCTGAGCAGGTTTCGTACCCGTTGTCCTTGAATACATTTTCCAGGTATTTGACGATGACGGGGTCGTCGTCCACAATAAGAATTTTTTTGGCCATTGATGCCTCCATTTCTAAGGTGCCGGCAGCGGTTTGACTGCCAGCGCCTGATGATCTTCGAGGGCCGCTCGCCGCGGGTTGGCGGTTGTCCATGGTCAGGGTCTCCGGTGGCATTCGGCGCACACGACGGGGCCTGCCTTTTCAGCTTCGTGGCAGCCCCTGCAGTTGAGATGAAATGCCTTCACCAATTCCATGGGAAACCCTTTGGCGTCCTCGCCGTGGCATTCCCCGCACTCCATGTCCTCGGAGGATTCATCTTCAAGGAGGGTTCCGTTCTCGTCGTGAAGGTGGTGGCAGACGGTGCAGTCGTCGATGCCTGCCGCTTCGTTGTGATCATCGTGCTGAAAAGGCACCGGCGCCCGCATGAGGTCGCCAAACGCGGTGTCATTGACGGTTTCCATATCCTCTTGAGCATGGACGGCGATAGCGAACAGTGCCGCCGCGGCCATGGCCAGCAAGATGACAGTGAGTCTGTTTACCATGGGTGGTTTCCTTTCCCCTTCGTGTTGTCGAACCATACGACCGAGGGCTACTGGGCGTCGGGCTTTTCCATGACCTCGTAGATGATATCCCCAAGAAATTTCAAGTCCATGCCGATCTCGTTGTGGTGGATGATGTCCTCGAGGCCCCCGTGGCAGTTGTGGCATGGGGCAATACAGGTCTGTGCCCCTTTGCTCTTGGTGTCGAAGAGTTGCTTGGCTTTGACCTTGTTGCCGTTGACCCGCTTCATTTTCCACGGCGGCCCGGTATTGATAACGCCCCCGCCGGCTGAGCAGCAGAAATTGTGCTCTCTGTTGGGGGTCATTTCGATCACCTCCTCGCAGATGGCGTTGGCCACATAGCGGAGCATCTCGTGAAGACCCCGGCCGCGGACCACATTGCAAGGATCATGAATGGTCACCGGTTTCTCGTATTTCTTCTGGATGCGGATTTTTCCGTCTCGAATCAGTTCATAGAAGAACTCGATGGAGTGGACCACCGGGATCGGGTGCATTCGCCATCCCAACGTCCTATTGCCCATATCGTAGACGGACCGGAAGGCATGGCCGCACTCTCCCATGACGATTTTCTTAACCCGTAGCCGAGAGGCGGTTTCGAAATGAACCCGTTTCAACCGACCCATCATCTCATTGTCGCCGGTGTACATGCACATGTCGCTGTTGTCCCACCCGGGGGTGGCCGGCATGGTCCAGTCCACGCCCGCCGCGTTCATGATGACGGCCGCCTGATAGATGAGCTGGGCCCGAAATTTGGGCTCGGGACCAATCACGGAGTACATGACTTCGGCGCCTTCCTTTTCGATGGGAATCCTCAGGTCGGGGATCTCCTCCTGGGCTTCTTCTTCCTGCCACTGGAGGCAATCGATCCACTCGTCGTCCTTGACCCACATCTGGTTGTATGTGGCCGCGTGGCTGTGGGCCGTATCCTGGATATACAGGGGACTGATCCCGAGTTTGTGGCAGATCCGTCGGACCATCAGCATGACATAGGCCACGTCGATGCCGAAAGGACAGTACATGGCGCATCGCTTGCAGACGTTGCATTCGGTGCTGGCGATCTCAGAGGCCCGCTTCATGAAATCCACCGATACATTGCCCTTCTTTTTGATCATTTCGGCCATGGTCTGCTTGACTTTGCCGGCTGGGGAAAACCGGGGGTTCTTGTCATTGGAAAGGAAAAAGTGGCAGGCGTCGCTGCAGAGTCCGCAGTGGACACACATTTCCGTATAGGTTTTCAGCCGCGCGCCCCCCTCGGAAGCCAGAGTGCTCTGGATGACATCCCGGATGTGCTCCGGGGTGAGGGTCTCTGCCCCCTTCTCGATGCCGGCATCGTAGATGGTTTCAGTTTCTGTGTTCAATGCGTCAGCCATGATGGATATCCTCCTTGGTCATCGTCGATTACCAGTCCTTTGCAAGTCGAACGGCGCCAAACTCGGATCCAATGTAGCCTCTGGTGAACGGGAAGAAGAACATGTGGCTGAGTTTGGTAAACGGAATGGCCATAAGCAGCACCTCCCCTGAGAAGATGTGGAGCAGGGTCATGGCCGCATAGCCGGGCAGGTGGTGATAGGCCCAGAACCAGGACAGGAACGGAGCCACCACTATCAACAAAATGACATAATCGGACGGTGTCGTGAGATACCGGACCTCATTTCGGGTCAACCGCCGAACGAAGAAAAAAAGGCAGGCGCCGATCACCGCCACGGTCAACGCATCGGCCACGGCATCGGGCAGGAACCACCAGCTTATCCCGAAGGCCTCGTGGAACAATGCGATATGGGCAAAGAGAAACAATGGGACTACGAAAATCAGCACATGGAAGATAAAGGTGACCAGGGATAGCACCGGATGGTTCTTGGAGTTGGTGCTGGCGAACGGGACGATCCAGTGGGCGATGGACCGGAGGGCATGCCGAAGGCTCCAATACTCGTAAATGACGGCATCCTTCTTCTTGGCCAGAGCGGCCCGGGAACCGAAACGGTAAAGGATTCCCCCGAAGAAAACGATGAAGGCGATCCAGGCCATCGGGCCGGTCAGAAATGTATATAGGGTATGCATGGTTTTCCTTCCTTATCCAATAATGTCGGATACCGGAACGACGGACCGGATATATTCCGCCGACTCACCCGTGCCTTCGATACCGCGGACGAGCAGCTTGGTCCCATCGGGGCTGAATACCGGATCCCACAGGTGGGTGTAATCGGTATCGAAAACAACGCCGTCGACCGCGATGTGGAAGCGGCCGTCTCTTTCGACCTTGGCGGCGACATGGCGGCTGTCGGGACTGAACACCGGGGGCCAGGCCATGTCGTAGGTCCCCGGCCAGGGGGTTCCGTCCACGACAATGGTTCTGCGGCCCTTGTCGACGCCGATGCAGGCAGTGCGCCGGCTGTCTGGACTGAATGCGAGGTCGGTGAGCATGTCACCGAAGGTGATTTCCCAGGGGGCATCGTCGACGGCCACCGTCCATCGTCCGTATTTGGGGGCGACAATGGCTGCAATTTTTTTACCGTCCGGGCTGTAGTGATGGTGCCAGAGCTGAGCGTATTTCCGGGACCAGTGAGGCTGCCCGTCTGCATAGAGGCACCATCCGCCGTCAACCATAACCGGTGCCGACACCGATCCGTCGGTGGGGTGAAACCTGGGTTGCCAGGCGCTTTTAAACACGGTTGACCACAGCTTGCCATCGACGGCGATGGTGTAGTCATATAGATTGGTCCGGACGGTGCCGGCCACCCTTGCGCCATCGGCGGAGAAGGATAGGTCCCAGACATTGACGAAGGATTTCGGCCAGACTTCTCCGTCGACGGCCACCGAGTAGCAGCCGTTTTTAAATTTGAAGATCTCTCCTTCATTGAAGTCGACGGTCTGCACAACGGCGGCGGTATGCTCCCCACTGGCGGTGACAATCAGCCCGGTCAGGTTGGCATACCCCTTTTCCCACTGTTCGCCGTCCCTGACCGCGAAGTAGGTCATGCCGCTTTTGGCGGCGCAGACCACGGCCCCGCCTTCGTTCAGGGGATGGTGCACGTCCCAGATGTATTCAAATTTGTTTTCCCACGGCGAACCGTCGACAGCCACCGCCCATTCGGCGGTTTCCGAAACATTGGCACAGAGCCTGCCGTCGGTCGAGAAGCGGAGAAACCAGACCTTGTCGAAGACATTCTCCCAGGTCTCTCCATTGACGCAGGCACTGAATTCCATGTCGCCGGTTTTGACAACGGCGGCGATCCTTTCACCATCAGGACTGGCGTAAGGCTCCTCCACCCACTCGTACTGTTCCCCCCACTTCCCGATCCGGGCAATGGGTTGCCGGCCAACGGTCCAGTTCCAGCCGGCGGTGCTGCATGACGACGCTTCTTTTTTCGTTAGCATCCCGTTTTCTCCTCACTGTTTGTGATCAGTGACCGTATGACGGCCAATATCTCTTCGGCATCCGGCGGTTTTTCCAGATATGCGCTGGGTTCGGGAATGATGTCGCCCATTCGAAGACTCAACATTTTCATGTAGTGAAAAAACGTCTTCCTGGAGATCGCCGACAGAATGATGACCGGGATGTCCTGCAATTCGGGCGTCATTTTCAGCTGCCCGTACATCCGGACTCCTCCTTCCTTTGGCATCATGACATCCAGGATGATCAGGTCCGGACGACTCTCCGAGGCCGCCTGGAAACCCTCGCTTCCATTTTTGGCAAGTCGGTACCGAAAGCCGTTGGTTTCGGCGAGAGTGGCCAGAAAAAAGCGCATATCGATTTCATCATCAACGATCAAAATGGTCTTCGGATCCATAGGTCAACCCCCTAGACGGCTGAGAGATCCTTACAGGGCGACATCCTCAACTTTGTCCGGGTGGTTGACGCTGGCGACCGGGCATGCGGCCCTCAGTACCACCTGTTCGACCGTGCTCCCCAGAAGCGCTTTTTCAGGATCCAGTTCCCGCGTGTGATGGGCCATGATGACAAGGTCGCCGTTGCGATCCCTGGCGAATTTGAGAATTTCGACATGGGGAATCCCTTCCCACACCTCAACGGTGTAATTCTCAAACCCTTGCATTTTGGAAACGTAGCGGGACATGATTTTTTCTCTGGCCTCCTTGACCTTTTCTTCGATCAGGTCCTGGCGCTCCTCTTTGCCCATCTGAATGGCGCTGATGTCCACGGCATGAAAAATGTGGAGCATGCAGTCGATCTCTTTGGCCATCTTGTAGGCAAACAAAAAGGCGGAATCGGCTGCTTTGGAGAAATCGGTGGCAAAGACAATGTTGGAAAAGTACCAGAGACAGGTCTGGCAGGGGCGGCTGACGATGAGGATGGGGCAACGCGCCTTCTTGGCGACGTTTTGCATCGTGCTCCCCACCACCCCGCGAAACCGGGTCGCCCCGACATCCTCTTCGCGGGTGTGAGAGCCCATGACGATCAGATCGGCGCTGGATTTCCGTGCGGCTCTCAAGATTTCGGTGTGAGGCACGCCAACCTTGGCATCGATGT
>JASFIA010000154.1:0-6219 GCA_050122915.1 Desulfobacterales bacterium
GGGGCGTGCACCCCCACACCCACTGGATGATGACCGGAGCGAAGACGGCAACCAGAAGGAGGAAGACCAGGAAATAAGCGGCCTCGCCTTCCGCCGAAGACAATACCCTTTTTGGCCATTCGACGGGAAGGGCGAATAGACAATCGGAAACACCCGAGATGACCAGCCATGGGAGCAGAACGGGCAGTGAGAACCTGAGGTTGCCGCCGACAAAGGCTTTGCGGCTTGTCTGTGAATCGTAGATCTTTCGGTGGGCTGTCCAACTGTGGAGCCAGATGAGCGATAATAGTCCGATGAACAGTCCGATGAAGGGCAGGGCGGAAAGGGTCGGACTGATGGCAAACAGGCGGTAGCCGCCGACCATGGATGGGGCCTCTAGTCCGTGGACGATGAAGGCAAACACCACCAGCGCTGCGATACTGAGGCGACTGGTGGCGGTCGAGAACCGGTGGTCGGCCAGGTACACATCCCCCCTGTCGGCCATCAGACAAATCCGGCGGAACTGATATCGAACCGCTGCCGAAAACAGAAAAAAGAGAACCGACGTCGTCATCACGATTTCGACGTCTGTCAGGGTCGGGGTTTTTGACGGCTGATAGGTGGCGACGATCAGCAGCGCCAGAATAATATAGATGAAATTCGCGAACATGGAATGGGGCCGTGAGGTAATCTCGGGGAAGGGATGCCCTCAGGGGGCACCGGATCCTTTTCCCCTATCGGTTTTAACCGGTTGCGAACGTTTGACGTATCGCTCTTTCTCGCTGTAGATGCATCCACAGTACTGCTGCCGGTAGAGTTCGAGTCGCTTGGAGGTCTCGATGCCCTCTCGCCAGCCGGATCTGAAATCTCGATAAATGAAAGAGACGCCGACCGAATCGGCGATGGTCTCCCCCATCTCCCTGATCAGGTCGTGATTCTGGTAACGGCTGTAGAGGAGGGTGCTGGAATAGGCATCGAACCCCTGTGTTTTGGCCAGCTTGGCGGTCGTGATCAAACGGTCGTGGTAACAGGCCCGGCAGCGCTCACTTTCCCGAAATGCAGCGCCCCTGATGAACCCCTCCAGATCGTAACCCTCCTGATGGATCAAGACGAGATCGGCGATGGCCGCGTAGCTGTCGAGCGCCTCCTGGCGCCTCATCATCTCCGTGTAGGGGTGAATGTTGTGCCGGTAAAAAAATCCCGTCACGGCGACCCCTTCATCTCGAAGAACATTGAGGGGATAGATGGTGCAGGGCCCGCAACACGTGTGGAGGAGGAGGTTCATCGGCGCTCTCCAAAAATGGCGGTACCGATCCGAACCAGGGTGGCACCCTCTTCGATGGCTGCCTCGAAATCCCCGGTCATCCCCATTGACAGCGTCTCCATGCCGACTCCGGCGATGGCTTCCCGGCGAATGCGGTCCCGGAGGTCCCTCAGCATCCGAAAATATGGCCTGACCTTCTCCGGTGCGTCGAAAAAGGGAGGCAGGGTCATCAGACCGCAGACCTTGAGGTGTTCCAATCGGCTTATGCGCTGGACAAGGGCCAGGGTTTCCCCGGCGTCTGCACCGCTTTTGGTGGCTTCGCTGCCGGTGTTCACCTGAACGAGGATCTGTTGACACTTATCCGCCTTGGCCGCCTGCTTGTTCAGTTCGGCAGCCAGTTTAAAGCGGTCCACGGAGTGGATCAAGTCGAACAGCTTAACGGCGATTTTGGCCTTGTTGGACTGGAGATGGCCGATAAAATGCCAGGTGACCTGGCGGTTGCCGAGTTCGGCTGCTTTTTCCCTGGCTTCTTGAATGTAGTTCTCCCCGATGGCATCGACGCCTGCATCGATGGCGGCAGCGACACGGGATGCCGCCACCGTCTTGGTAACGGCAACCAGACGAACGCTGTCCGCCGGGCGGCCGCTTCGTTCCGCCGCCGCCGCCATTCGGTTTCGAATGCTCTCGATGCGACCGATCACGATGTCACCCCTCACCGGTAAGGTGGGAATGATGGACGGTTTCTTCAAGGGCCATGACCCCCTCCCGGATCAGAATTTCAATGACCTCGCATACCGGCAGACCCACAACGTTCGTGTAGGAACCGTTGATGGAGCGGACAAGAAACGTGCCTAGTCCCTGGATGGCATAGGCGCCGGCTTTGTCAAAGGGCTCACCGGATCGAATGTACCAGTCGATCTCTGCTTCGCTCAATGTCTTGAAGGTGACATCGGTGACCACGGTGTCCGAAAAGAAACGGTTTTGGTCCTGACGGCAGATGCAGAATCCTGTAAATACCTGATGGGTCTTTCCGCTGAGCCGTGTCAGCATGGCTCTCGCATCCGCGGGGGTAGACGGCTTGCCGAGAATGCGGTCGTCGATATTGACCACGGTATCGGCACCAAGCACCCACCGGGCAGGGTAGCGGGCGGCAACGTCGAGGGTTTTGGCTCTGGCGAGGGCCAGCACGGTGTCGGCGGGTTCGGTTCCCGAAAAGGAGGATTCGTCGATGCCGCTCGGATGGACCTCAACCACGAGCCCGGCCTTTTTCAGAAGATAGTATCGCCTCGGCGATTTTGAGGCGAGGATGAGACAGGTTTCCGGTGCCACGGTATCCCCATATGATCAAGGTAATCATTGTCTGATGCATCGAAACGGTCTATCGTCGGTAAATCGAAACGGTCTCGATGGCGATGTCGGTTCTAGCAGATGCCGCCGGCTTTGACAAGGTGAAGAGAGGAGGCGGGCCGTTGGTCGATGTGGGGATAGCCGATGACCGAAGCTGTCGCATCTGGATTATCGGCGCCGGAACGGTCGGATGCCTGGCGTTGGAGCGTCTGGGACGGCGGTTCGGTCGTGACCGGTGCTTGGTCGTGGACCGGAATCGGAAACGGTTGAATTCTTTGGCCGCCGGAGGGGTGGCGGTCTACCACGGGGACGGGGTAGCCTATCTGAGCGCCCATCTGACATCTGAGGCAGCCGTGAAATGGATCGTTCCCGCGGTCCCGTTTCACCTGGCCGCCCGGTGGGTTTGGGAATCCCTCCGCGGCCGCCTGCAGGTGAAACCGATTTCTGTTCCCGAAGAGATCTTTCGGCGCCTGCCCAATGCCTTTTCGACCGAGGACGGGGGCGCCGTCTTCAGCAATGCGGCCTTCTTGTGCCCGGACGACTGCCCGGAGCCCTCCCGAACATGCACCCGAACCGGCGAGCCCCACCCGAGGGCGATGTTCGACTATCTGACCCGGTTGGCGCCCCAAGGATGGCGCTCCGTGGTGATTCGGAGTATCCAGTTGGCTCCCGGCATCGGAGGAATCTCCCCACAGGCTCTGTTCGATGCCCTTGAACGAATCGCCGGTAGCAGGGGATGCTGTCTCGTCGGCACGGCCTGCCGCTGCCACGGCATCCTGCATGCCTTTGACATCGGAGCCGAATCTGACGCCTGCGTCCAGGCTAATGACGCTGCCGATAGCGGCCCCGCAGACTAACCGGAGGTTCAATCATGCCCGATGCCCTTTCCCACCGACAGCAACTGGAGCACATCTTTCGCGCGGGTCTCCAGCGGGTAGACCCATATCAAATGCTGATCGACCGAGTGCGCCTCGAGGGCAACACCCTCAAGGTGGCAGTTGAGGGGCGATCGATGGATATCGATATCGGGGCTTTCGAAACCATTCTTGTCATCGGAGCCGGCAAGGCCAGTGCTTCAATGGCCAAGGCCATGGAAGCCATTCTGGGGGATCGAATCAACGCCGGTTTGGTAGCGGTCAAATACGGCCACACCGTTCCCCTCGAACGGATCGATCTTATGGAGTCCGGCCATCCGGTTCCTGACGAAAACGGTGTCGCCGCCGCCCACCGCATCGGGCGCATGGCAGACAGCGCCGATGAAGGGACGCTTGTCATTTCTCTCATTTCGGGTGGCGGATCCGCCATCCTCCCGTCTCCCATCGTCTATTCCCATGAAGGAAGGCAAGCCCGGCTTTCCCTGCCTGACAAACAGGCCGCCACCCGAGCCCTTCTGGCCTGCGGCGCCGATATTCGTGAAATGAATTGTATCCGGAAACACCTTTCCGGTTTGAAGGGCGGACGGCTTCTCGAGCGCATCTCGCCGGCGCGAAGCCTCAATTTCATCCTATCCGATGTGGTGGGGGACGATTTGAGCAGCATCGCTTCGGGAATGACCACCGATGATCCGAGCACCTATGCCGATGCCTTGGCGGTCATCGACAAATACGGTATTGCCGACCGGATTCCCGAACAGGCGATGGAGGTACTGAGGCTGGGAAAGTCGGGGGCGATTCCCGAAACCATGAAGACGGATGCGTTTTCCTCCCTTCAGGTGGACAACCTGCTGGTCGGCACCAACCGCTCCTCTTTAGAGGCTGCGTCAGAAAAGGCCGTCTCTTTAGGATATCGGGTGCGGCGTCTCACTTCCAGGATTTCGGGGGAAGCGAGGGAGGTCGCCAAGATTCTGGCCGGCATCGCCATGGACGTCAAGGATCACCAAATGGCTGTAACAAGGCCTGCCTGCATCATTTCCGGTGGCGAACCCGTGGTGACCCTAAAGGGGAAAGGGAAGGGCGGCAGAAACCAGGAGATGGCCCTGGCCTTTTTGTCTGAGATGGCATTGGAGCCGGCCCGGTGGGATGGTATTTTCTTCCTGGCTGCTTCCACCGACGGCAATGACGGCCCGACAGATGCGGCCGGGGCGTTTGCGGATGTCTCGTTGCTGGCCGCCGCCACGCGGCAGGCCTTGAGTCTCCGAAACTACCTCGAGGAAAATGATGCCTACCGGTTTTTCGAGGCCATTGGCGGTCTGTTGAAAACCGGCCCCACCAACACCAATGTCTGCGACCTCCAGATGATACTGGTGCCCTGAGAAACGGGGGGACTCATCGGAAAGGGTCATCCCCGGTCCGAGGCGGGTTTGTCGAGGATGCTTCTGATCTCCCTGGACAGCCGCATCAGGTTGTACGGCTTTTGGATAAATCCGTCGCCTCCCCGTGACAGTATATCCGAAGCGCTTCCGTTTATGCTGTAGCCGCTCGACAGCAGCACCTTCAGCTCCGGGTCCAGCTGCCGGAGGCGGTCAAAGGTTTCTCCGCCTCCGCTACCAGGCATGATCATATCCAGGACCACCAGTTGGATCTCGTTACCGTGGGCTTCGTAAACGGCAAGGGCCTCCTGTCCGCTCCTTGCCGTGTAGACTCGGTATCCGAGCTTTTCCAGCGGCCTTGAGTGTCCACTTTGACAATGAGATCCGTCTGGTTTTCGACCAGAAGCCGGTAATTCTCAGCCTCCCGGCGAAGCGTGGATATCTTTTCCTCGTACTGCTAGACGATGTGATTGTCGGTTTCCATCGGTAGGGTGCTGTTTGTATCAGGTGCGGTCATTGAGAAATTGTCTTTGTCACCGTCTGCAGATACGGCGTCGATAGGTGGCTAGTAATAGGTTTCGATCTTCAATTCATAATCGCGGGTGGAAAGCGTCTTGTCCAAAATACCCTCGATTCGCGACTTGATATTGTCCTTGTGGGTTTCAGGGGCTTTGAGCGCGACGGAAACCTTGCCGTCGGTGGCGGAAACCGATGCGCTAGGGAATTCGAATAGGGCATGGCGAACCTGAGCTGCGGCGGAGAGGTCGGCCATATGTCGACGGGAGGCGGAGGTCGGCTGGAAGCTTGGGCGATGAATTGCCGCCTCGATGATGTCGACGGCGTCGTCTTCGGTCAGGGGGTTGATCTTGATCACCAGATGATAATTGATGGGGTCGTGGATGTCGATGCCATAGAGGAGCATACACCACTTCCGGCGCTCCTCGTCGTCGGTAAGCAGCAGCCGCCGGGATTCCTGACTGCTGATGCCGGATCTGCGGGACTCCTTTTCGACGCGGTCGTCGATATCGGCTACGATCCTGACCTTTAGCGCATGGGCGACGGTTTCTGCAAAATGATGGCCGGCCAGTCCATGGTAGACCACGTTGTCGTCTTCAAATCGCTTCAGAATGGCCGAGCGCATGGCGGCGACAAACCGTTCTTTACCGTTCGGAAATCGTTCAAGGACGGAGAAGGCATCGTGTAGATTGCGGACAAGATTGATTTCCGGCAGTTGGAATTCTTCCAGATCGGCGATGATGTCATCCCTCGACAGACAGTCGTATCCCAGTTTTTGGGCGAGTTTTTCGCCCACGGCCTTGGCCCGATGGTAGCTTCCCCTGGAAATGGCGATGATGGGCATAGGGGCCTCCTTTGGTGATGG
>JASFIA010000155.1:0-6212 GCA_050122915.1 Desulfobacterales bacterium
GTCCACCCCCATGTGGGTGCGGTGCATGATTTCAACGATTTCCCGGTCAATGTTGCGGGGCTTCACGCCCTGCTTTTCCCAGATTTCGTAGCGGGGGCCGGGGGCGCGCTTCAAGAACTCGATCTCCCCCTCCATCTTGCCCCATTCGGCCAAGGCCTTTTCGGCCACCTCAACGGCGATCTCATCGACATCCCGGTCCAGGGTTTCCCCGTCCACTTCCACAGTGTTGGCCACCCCCAGCATCGGCGCCAGATCCCGGAGTTTTCGCTCGTCCTTGATCTTGTAAGCGTCAGTTTCCTTCCGCGCGGCGGACAGGAACACTTCGGCCACACTGCGTCCGTGATCGGAGTGGGCTGCAGCGCCGCCGGCGATCATCCGGATGAAATTCCGGGCGGCGATGGTATTGGGGGTCGCACCGCAAAGGCCCTTTCGGTCGTCACTGGCCTCGTCGTAATCTTTGGGCAGGGGCAACCGGCAGGGGCCCATGCCGCAATTCTTGCAGCAGGTTCCCTGGTTTCCTATGTTGCAGGGTTTTAGGGTGAGATTACGGTCAAAAACCGTTTCGATGCCGAGCTTCTGGGCCCGCAGGATCATTTCCTGAGTCGCGGGATCAATACTCGCTGCCATCGGATCGACAACCTTCTTGGCTTTGACTGCGGTCTTCTTTACCTTGACTTCTGCCATACGAGGTTCCTCCTCACGTTGATAGAATCCCCCCGGAAGCATTCCGCTCCCGTCGATGGATCAAGATCGGCGATGGGTCCAGTTCAACTGGTCGATGATTTTTTCGACCATGGTCTTCTGAACATCGTCTGCGCTCATGGATTTGGCGGCCTCCATCTCGGCCGCACGCGTTTTCAACCGCGCTTCACGCTCTTTGGCGCGCTTGGTCCGAATGGCGGCGATTTCGGCATCCATGGCGTCCCGTTCCGCCTTTGCCTTGGCTTCGGCTTTGGCGTCCGCTTCGGCCTTGGCAGCAGCCTCCGCCTTGGCGGCGGCTTCAGCCTTGGCTTTGGCTTCCGCCTCCGCTTTGGCGGCAGCCTCCGCTTGAGCCTTGGCAGCGGCCTCCGCCTTGGCTTTGGCGTCCGCTTCGGCCTTGGCGGTCTCGGCGGCTTCGTCGACGACCGGTGCCGGTCCAGCAGGAGCTGCTGGGGCAGCCGGGGCGGGTTTGGCCTCGGCCTTGGGCGCCGCCGGTACTGGCTTGGGCGCCGGCTTGGGCGCTTCGGCCGCTTTAGGTGCCGCCGGAGCCGCCTTGGCTGTTGGTGCCTTTTCTTTCTCGACGGTCAAATCAGGAGCAGGCGCCAAGGCGGCCAGATCCACATCCACGCCGTCAAGCTGCTTTTCGACGGCCTTCACGTCGGCGGCCGATCCTCCGGCATAGATGAGGTCGATGTAATCCTTGACGATGCGGATGGCCTCGGGATGCCGCATGATCAGTACGTCCGAGCCGGCAACGAGGTAGCTGACAGCGCCGACGGCCTCCATGAGGATCCCTCTTTTTTCCGGATCGCCAAGGGTCGGTGCTTCTTCGATGGTCTGCTTGGCTTCCTTGGACTTCCACACTTCCGGTCCCAGGTTGTTGATGACCGGCAGTTGGAGTTTGTCGTCACCCTGCTGGAGTGCAGCCATTCGAAGCCGTTCCATGACGGAGTAGCTGTACTCCATCCCGTAGCCCAGGCCGCCGGTGGTCGGATCGATAATGACCTTTTGCATGGACACTCCCAGGTTTTCGAGAAGGATGTTCACTTGTTTGGCAAGGTTGACGTCGATGGGCGAGGAGGAAATGATGGTATGACCGAAGCCCATGGCTGCAGCCCCGATACCCTTGTGATTCTTGTCTTCGACGGGTCCCATGATCAGTTGGTCGCCCTGACACACTTCGGCGACTTTCTTGAGGACGTCTTCGTCTTTCTTAGGGTTGGCCGTTCCCCAGATGATCAGGGGAACGTCGACGGCGCCAAGGACTTTCTTGACCGTGGCCGCTGCATCGGCAGGGCTGGCATCGTCCCCGTTTGGGTCTGTGCTTCTGAGCTGAAGCGCGATCATATCTGCGCCATAAGTCTCAACGCATTTTTTCGCCCAGGCGGCTGGGTCGGAGAGGACGTCTTTAAGCGGTGCTGTGGCCGACTCGGGCCAGTCCTCTGGCGCGATGTCCCAGACCTCCATGGCGACTCTCGGTTTGTGGGGCATCTTCCCTTCGAAGTGATAAAACGGATAGCAGGACTCGCCACCGACAGTGACCGCCTTATCGCCCTTACCCAGAACGATTTCCTTTACGGCGCCGGCATAGGATTCTTTAAAAAATTCAAAGGCCAATGTTACCTCCTTGCGAGATGAAGAGCTGATGCAAACACCACGTCATCAGCCCCAAGTGTTGAGGTGTGATTGTGTCCGAATGCATGTATTAACCTCGGTGAAGCCGTTCGGCGGCCCCACCACCATTAATAGTGATGCGTCAGGCAGCCCCCCTTTCACTGAAAGTGTATGATGCAGACAGACCGATTCGTCACGGTCGGAAAATCCTGTATATCCGTATTGTTGTAATAAGTCGGTTGGGGAAGATCTTGCACAGACAAGCAAGGATATGGTCTATATGTCGAGCATGGTTTTGTCAATAGATGAGTGGTCGCCATATCCTCTTTTGTATTGGCTACCGGCCGCCTTTTTGTCGCTTCTGCTGAAGACGATCTTTTAATTTGGGGAACCGATCAAGATCCGTGTGGGGCAAAAAGAGCGCTGCAACGTAGTGGTTCATATACGATGGGGTTTCCGACAACTCAAAATTGGTCATCATCCGGGTGACCCGAACCACATCCCGCCGAATCCGATTGGTCAATGAACTCATTTTCGCCCCCATCAGCGAGGCGTTGCCGATGTAAGTCACCCGGTCCAGATCGATTTCCGGCAGCAGACCGATGATCATCGCCTTTTCCAAATCGACGTAACTGCCGAAACCGCCCGCCAGATAAATCTGCTCGATGGACTCGATATCCATGCCAACCGCTTCGAGAAGGGTCATGCAGCCGCTGTATATGGCCCCTTTGGCCCGAATGAGATTCTCGATGTCGATTTCGGTAAGGGCAATATCCCGACCAATCTGGGTGTTGTCTTTCCACGCCAGCACGTATTCGACAACGCCGTTTCGTTCCCGAACCCTGTCGGTGCCCGCATCACGGTCGAATTTCCCCTGGCTGTTGATCAGACCCATCTCGAACATGGTGGCCACCATGGTGATCAGTCCGGAACCGCAAACTCCCTTCGGCCTGATATTGCCAATCGTCAGAATCATTGGCTCCAGGGTAACGGGATCGATGGAGAAATCCTCGATAGCACCCTTGGCCGCCCGCATGCCGAACTCGATGCCGCCGCCTTCGAATGCCGGGCCTGCTGAACAGGCGGCACAGGCCATCCAGTCCTTGTTGCCGATGACGATTTCGGCATTGGTACCGATGTCCATAAAAAGGGTCACCGCCTCGGATCGATACAATCCCGATCCCATCACACCTGCAACAATATCACCGCCGACGTAACTGGAAATCTGAGGGTAGACCAGGGCGGTGACGTGCTCGGACAGGGTGAAGCCCAATTGGGTCGCCGGCACCGGCGGATAGATGGTGCTTGCGGGCACGTAGGGGGACCGGCGAATGAATCGAGGGTCGACCATGAGCAACAGCTGGGTCATGGTGGTGTTGCCGGCCAAGGTGATGGCATTGATATCTTCCGGATCCACCCCGGCGGTTTTGATGATCCTGGCCAAAATGGTATTGACGGTGTCCACGATCGCCCGATTGAGGATTTCGAGCCCCCCGGGCTTCTCTGCCGCCATAATCCGAGTGATGACGTCCTCGCCGTAGCTGACTTGGCCGTTGAATTCGCCGTGCTCTGCCAAAACGTCACCGGAAATGCAGTCAATGAGCTGCCCGTAGACGGTGGTGGTTCCGATGTCCATCGCAATGGCATAGTTGCGGGCGGACGTGTCGCCGGACTGGACATTGATGATCCGGCTCTTTCGGCCGTCATGGACTGGCCGCGCAAGGGTGACCGTCACCTTGAAATCCTTTTCGCGAAGCACCTGAGGGAGCTTTCGGATCACCGACAGGTGGACCACCAGGCGATGCTCGTCGTGACTCATGGTGAGATGGTTGACCAAACGGGAGGCGTCGGGCTGATTGTCCTGGTGGGTGGCCGGAGGCAGTTCGATATAGACCTTTTCCACCGGCGGCATAAACAGCCCCTTCTCCTTCAGGGCATCAAAATCCATCTGTTGGATGGTAGCGGTGCGGCGCGGGGCAAGCTGGCGGTTGAGCACACCGGCATCGATGGTGGATTCCACCGGCACTCGAACCACCAGGGGTTCTCTGATCAGGGCCTTGCAGGCCAGTCGAACCCCGCCGTCGATATCCTCGGGGCTCAGCCGATCCGAAAGACCGTCTTCCACCGCCCCCGACTCGACGATGACCCGACACTTGCCGCACACCCCGTCGCCGCCGCAGGAGGCGTTGATGTGCACGCTGGCTTCCATGGCCGCTCGAATGAGGGAAGTGCCGTCGGGAACGCTGATAGTCTTGTTGTGAGGAAGGAAGGTAATCTCGGGCATCGAGGGTCTCCAACTTCGATTTTCCCCGGGGGAGCAATCCGGGGCTTGAACCGCAGAGCGGGGGAACCGAATTACTCCTTCAGGGTGTCGAACCGGCAGCTCAAATTGAGCATTTCGCCGTCAAAGAAGGAATTAACCTTGTATGGCAGGGAATTGAAGAGACGAATCATCGCCTTGTTGCCCGGAGAGGTGAACGCCATCAGACCGGCAATGCCGTTTTCCCTGGAAGCAGCGGCCAGCTTTTTGATCAAGAGCCTCCCCATTCCTTTTCCCTGGTAATCCCGGGCCACGGAAAAGGCCACTTCGGCCATATTCTTCGATTCGTCCAGCAGGTATTCTCCGACGGCGACAACACGACCGAACCCGAATTCACCGACCAGAGCCACCAGGGTCAGATCTTTCACATAGTCGACCTGGGACACCCCTTCGACCTCGTTTCGCATAAAGGTCTGTTTGTCATGGAAAAATCGGGAGATGACGTCCTTCTTGTCCATGGAATAGTAATGCTCCTGGATCCGCCGGACATCCACCGGCTTGGCTGGACGTATGGTAATCTCTTCGCCGTCGACGGTGATGATTTCCTCCAGCTCCACCGGATAAACACCGTGAATGGATTCGCTCAGTGTGCGTTCGTGGGTCATTAAGCCCATTTTTTTGGCCTCGAAGAAAAGCTCGTCCCGGAAGTCGGGATGGGCAATGCTGATCATGGCCATTGCCCGTTCCTGAAGGCTTTTTCCGAATAGATTCACGGCTCCGTATTCGGTGACCACGTAGTAAACGTCGCCCCTCGGCACCACCACGGCGGTATTTCCTAAATTGGGAACGATACGGCTTTTCGTTCCGGTCGGATCGGTTGCCTGCATCATGAGAATGGTTTTTCCGCCTTCCGACATGGCCGATCCGCGCATGAAGTCCAGGGTACCCGAGACTCCGGAGTAGTGGTTGACGGGTAGGGCGTCGGCCGCCGCCTGACCCGTCAAATCCATGGCTGCGGCCACGTTCATGGTCACCATGCGGAAATGCCTGCTGATGATGCTCGGATCGTTGACGTAATCGCTCGGAAAAAATTCAATGCCCGGATTGTCGTCGATGAATTCGTAGAGCTCTCGAGTCCCTATGGCAGAACTGGCCACGAGTTTTCCTTCGTTGAAGCCCTTCCTCCGGTTGGTGATCACGCCTTTGGCATAGAGGTCCATCATTTCGTCGGTGAGGTATTGGGAATGGATCCCCAAATCGTTCTTGTTGGAAAGACCCATCAGAGTCGCCTGGGGCATGGCGCCGATGCCGATCTGGAGGGTCGACCCATTGTCGATCAGGCGGGTGATGAACCGGCCGATGGTTTTTGCCTGCTTTAATTCCTTTGGGCGCTCGACCGCGATCAGATCTTCCTCCTCCTCAACGATGACATGAACGTCGTTGACATGGATGAAACTTCTGCCGAGCACCCGCGGCATCCTCGGGTTGACCTGAACGATCAGCAGATCCGCCGACAGCGCAGCGGCCTGGGTGACGTCCACTGACACCCCTAGACTCATCCAACCGAAATCGTCGGGCGGCGATGCCTGGACGAGGGCGACATGGACCGGCAACTGGCGACTTTTGAACAATTTGGGAA
>JASFIA010000156.1:0-6172 GCA_050122915.1 Desulfobacterales bacterium
GCCACTCGGCCACCCCGTCTCGGGTGGCCGTTTGACGGATTCGACCCACGGCCATCGTGACGCCCTCGGGAATCTTCTCCAGGATTTCCTGAGGTGAGTGGGATCGGATCCACCGGTTGACGATAAAGAGGAGAGCCAGCGAACCGACGGATAGGACGACAAAGGCGGCGGCGAGCCCTTTAATGGTTTTTTTTCCGATGGCCATTATTGAAACAACCGGAGGGTGTCCGCCCACCGGTCCTGGGACTTGAGGATCGACTCGGCAATCTCCCTGACCGCGCCCCTGCCCCCCTCCGAGCGGGTGACCCAGACGGCCGCCGCCTTGACCTCGTCGGCGGCATCGGCCACAGCGATGGGCGTGCCGACCCGGGCCATGGGCGGCAGATCCACCAAGTCGTCCCCCACAAAGGCCATGTGCTCAAGAGGGATGCCGCTTTCCAAGGCGATGTCCTCTACAATGGAAGCCTTGTTTCTGACGCCCATGTAGACCCATCGAATATTGAGTTCCGCGGCCCGCCGCCGCACCGCATCTGACTTGCGACCGCTGACGAGGCCAAGCCCGATGCCGGCGTTCTGCAGCAGCCGAAGGCCCAACCCGTCGCGGGTATGGAAGGCTTTGAACTCCTGCCCGTCGCTGCCGTAGAGGACCCGACCGTCGGTGAGCACGCCGTCCACATCAAGAAGCAGCAGCCGAACCTGTTCGAGTTCCTTCATTGTCATTTCGTCGCTCTCATCGGTCTTGGTCGCGGCAACCCTGTCCAATGACGGCTCTGCGAATAGCCAGCAACTGTCTGAGAAGCGGTTCTATGGATTCCAGGGGAAGAGCGTTGGGGCCGTCGCAAAGGGCCTCGTCGGGTTTCGGGTGGACCTCCATGAACAACCCGTCAACGCCGGCTGCGACGGCGGCTTTGGCCAGCACGGGGGCGAACTCCCTCTGGCCTCCGGATTGGGCGCCTTGACCGCCGGGCAACTGGACACTGTGGGTCGCATCGAAAATGACGGGAAACCCCGTTTCCTGCATCACGGGAATGCCTCTGAAATCGACGATGAGGTTGTTGTAGCCGAAAATGCTGCCCCGCTCCGTGATAAGGATGTTCCTGTTGCCTGTCGATGTCACTTTTTCGATGACGTGCCGCAGATCCCACGGAGACAGGAACTGCCCTTTTTTGATGTTCACGGTTTTGCCGCTGGCGCCCGCCCTGACCAACAAATCCGTCTGCCGGCAAAGAAATGCCGGTATCTGAAGGATATCGAGGACGTCTCCAGCGGCATCCACCTCCTCAGGGTGATGCACGTCGGATAGGACCGGCAGTTCGAACCGGTTCTTGATGTCCGAAAGAACGGATAACCCCTTTTCAATCCCGGGTCCCCTGAAGGAGCCGATGGAGGTTCTGTTGGCCTTGTCGAATGACGCTTTGAAGACCAGGGGAACATTAAGCCTGAGGGACAGGGCCTTCAGGGTGTCGGCGATGATGAAAGTCGTCTCCGGGTTTTCAATGACACAGGGACCCGCGATCAGCAGAAACGCATCGCGGTTCTGGGAAAGGCGGGCAATGTCGGGAATCGGTGGCATCGACAGTCAGCACTCCGGTTTTCGGGGCATGGCGGCAACGACCTTTCAGGGGCCGGCGGTTTCGTTTCGCGAACCATCGTCGTCATGGGTGGAATCGACCGGCTCCTTTCGAGGCTTCAATCCATCGCCGGTACCCGGTTTGACGGAAGGGGTCGGAGCGATGCCGACTCGATGCTTTACCTTGGGGGGGGGCAAAAGTCAAGAAACGAAACTTTCCATTGATTATCACGGCGTTAGTTGATAAATTAACAATTTAACTCTCAGATATATAAAGGAATTGCGGCCGTGGACAATAAGGGACTTTCCTTCGTCAGATTGCTGGTTGTCATTGCATTGCTGGGTATTCTTCTGCCCGGCGGTTATTTTCTGTATACGCGGATGGAGGGCGTGGCTCCGGAAGTCATCCTCGATCCGGATCCCCAGGCCATCGGGATCGACCAGGAACTTTCGCTCACGGTATCGGACCCCGGAAGGGGCATTCGGTATATCCGGGTGGTATTGGCCGCCAAGGGGATGGAAAAAACCCTTTTCGAAGAGACGTACGACGGGTCCGCCCTGATGGGCACCGGAT
This sequence comes from Desulfobacterales bacterium, assembly GCA_050122915.1. Classification (GTDB taxonomy): domain Bacteria; phylum Desulfobacterota; class Desulfobacteria; order Desulfobacterales; family UBA5852; genus CALNZV01. The sequence goes on from JASFIA010000156.1 coordinate 2,145, forward strand.
ACCACCAGAGCGTGTCGGTAACTGTTCCCCTCCGGCCCCGGGAGTTGGGCCTGCCCGACGGAGAGGGAACCTTGCGCATCGAAGCGGCCGACTTCGCTTGGCGTCGATGGATGAACGGCAATCTCGCCGATATCAAAAAGCCCGTGACCATCGATACCCTCTCGCCCCGGGTGTCGGTGCTGACCACGTCTCATTATATCAACCAAGGGGGAGCCGGGCTGGTGGCCTTCAAGGTGTCGGAGTCGTGTCCCCGGATTGGGGTCACTGTGGGCGATCGGTTTTTCCCCGCCCATACGGGTTTTTTTGAAGACAGCGAGGTTTTCGCGGCCTTTTTTGCGGTATCCTACGACCAGGGGACCCAAACGCCGGTGACCATCACGGCAACGGATGCGGCCGGCAACGAAACCGCTGCCACTTTCCCGTATCGGATCCGCAAAAAACAGTTTAGAACGGATATTCTTAACATTTCGGACCGGTTTATAGAAACCCAGCTTGTAGGCAGCTTTTCGCCAGAGGGGGGGCAGGCGGTCTCCAACAAGGACCTGTTTCTTTATGTCAACAGGGACGTGAGGAAGGCCAACTACGACCTCTTGACGGAGGTCGGTCGACGATCCGAGGCGGTCAAACGCTGGGACGGGGTCTTCCTGCGGCTGCCCAATTCGGCCCCCAAAGCAGGCTTTGCCGATCACCGGATCTACCGCTACAAGGACGAGGAGGTCGACAGGCAGGTTCATCTCGGAGCCGATCTGGCGTCGATCAAGCACAGTCCGGTGCCCGCGGCCAATGATGGTAAAGTGGTATTCACCGACAATGTGGGCATATACGGTCAAACCGTCATCATCGATCACGGCTTCGGTCTGCTGACCAGCTATTCTCATCTCAGCGAGATCCAAGTCAGCCCCGGGGACAGCGTCGGCAAAGGGGACACCATCGGACGGACTGGTGCGACGGGTCTTGCGGCCGGCGATCACCTGCACTTCGGCGTGCTGATACACGACACCTTCGTGAACCCCGTGGAATGGTGGGACGACGGGTGGCTGAAGGACAACATCCAATTGAAGATTGAACAGGTGGCGGCCCGCTAATCATCCCGGACCCTCCGCGCCTCCAACCCGTGTGAAGTGAGACAGCCCATGACCAAAAAGAAGGTAAAGAAGACTTACGCAGAAATTAATGACCGCATCCGTTCCGGCGACGTGGTGGTGGTGACCGCCGAGGAGATGATCGACATCGTTCGTGACGACGGGCCCGAGGAGGCTGCCCGCCGGGTGGATGTCGTCACCACGGGCACCTTCGCGCCGATGTGTTCCTCCGGGGCGTTCATCAATTTCGGCCATTCGGTGCCGGGCATCAAGGCCTCCAAGGTCTGGCTAAACGACGTGCCCGCCTACGGAGGAGTGGCCGCCGTCGACTGCTACATCGGAGCCACCGAAGTCAGGGAGGGCGATCCCTGCAATCAGGTATATCCAGGGGAATTCAACTACGGCGGCGGTCATGTCATCCAGGAACTGGTCGCCGGGAAAAAAGTGCATCTCAGGGCATGGGCCTACGGCACGGACTGCTATCCCCGGCAGGAACTGGAAAAGACCATTACCCTCAAGCAACTGCCGTACGCCACCTTGTGCAATCCCAGAAATGCCTATCAGAACTACAACTGTGCGGTGAATCTGACCGACAGCACCATCTACACCTACATGGGGACCCTCAAACCGAGGGCCGGAAATGCCAACTACTGCTCCGCGGGCCAGTTGAGCCCTCTCTTCAACGACCCCTGCTACCGCACCATCGGCGTGGGCACCCGTATCTTCCTTGGCGGGGGGCAGGGGTTCGTGGTCGGGCCCGGCACCCAGCACAATCCCGATGTCAAGCGGACGGAAAAAGGGATGCCTCTCACCCCATCGGGTACGCTCTTCCTCATGGGGGACTTGAAGGCCATGGATCCCAAATGGCTGGTGGGGGCGAGCATCCAGGGGTACGGATGTTCTTTGTTTGTGGGCGTCGGGGTTCCTGTTCCCATCTTGAATGCCGAAATGGCGGCCTTCACGGGTGTTTCCGACGAGGAGTTGTTCACCCGGGTGGTCGACTACGGCAGCGACTATCCCAACGGCGTCAACCGGAGCCTGAGAAAGGTCAGCTATGCCGAGTTGAAGAGCGGGGAAATCACCCTTAAAGGCCAGAAAGTGCAAACGGTGCCCCTTTCCAGCGTCACCGGCGCACGGGAGATTGCCGGAAAACTGAAAGCCTGGATTCAGGGGGGTGACTTCCTTCTCGGAGAGGCCCAGCACCCGATACCGGGATGACGAGACGAGCAGTGGCGCCATCCGACCCTATAGAGGCAAACCCGCGGACCTCTCCGGTCAGACTCTTCATGGCTCTCGAAGTGCCGGCACCGGTCCGACAGCTGGTTGCCGCCTTGCAGGAGACGCTCGCGGCCGAGGGCGTGAAAGCGCGCTGGGTGCCGGAAGCGAATGTCCACATCACCCTTCGTTTTCTGGGGTCCGTGTCTGAACGGCGGTTGGCCGCCGTCGGCTTGGCGCTTGAAACCGCTGCCGCCGCCATGTCGCCTTTCGAGCTTGAAACAGGGGGTTTCGGGCAGTTTCCCGTGAAGGGTCCACCCAGGGTTCTCTGGTTGGGCATTCGGGGGCAGACCGACCGTTTGGTGAGGTTGAAGGCGCTTTTGGATACCGCCCTTGACGAGGTGGCCGGTATCCCATTAGAGAGTCAGTCTTTCCATGCCCATCTGACCCTCGCCAGGTTCAAGGGGAGGACGGGAAGGGGAGGGCTCTGTTGGGCGATGGAGCGCTGCGGTCCGCTGATGCCGGCCATCCGCTTTTCCCTGAAAGCGGCCGCGCTCTTCGAAAGCCGCCTCGATCCAAAAGGAGCGCGGTACAGCAGGCTGCGGTCGGTTCCCTTCGCGATCGGGGGGGAAACCGTTCATGGGGCCGAGTAGCATGGCAGCGGCCCGGGACGGTTCGATCAGGAACACCCAACGACCGGCCTGCCGCCGGCCGTCGATATCTTTTAATCAGCCATCGGCATAACCTGAAGGACAGACCAGAAGGAGAGCAACCATGAGCACGGGTTCGGACAAGTCAAAGGCGGTGGAATCCGCAATGACCCAGATCGAACGTCAGTTCGGCAAGGGATCGATCATGAAGCTGGGCAGCCGTCCGGTGGCGAAAGTCCCTGCCATACCGACAGGCTCCCTTGCTCTGGACAAGGCGCTGGGTATCGGCGGGCTTCCCAGGGGCCGGGTGATCGAGATTTTCGGCCCGGAGTCTTCCGGAAAAACCACCCTAGCGCTCCATGCGGTGGCGGAGGCCCAGAGGCAGGGAGGGATTGCGGCCTTCATCGATGCCGAGCACGCCCTCGACACCGTCTACGCCAAAAAACTCGGGGTCAACTGCGATGAGCTGTTGGTTTCCCAGCCCGATACCGGAGAGCAGGCCCTTGAAATTGCGGACATGCTGGTGCGAAGCGGTGCCGTCGATATCATCGTTATCGATTCGGTTGCCGCCCTGGTCCCCAGAGCGGAGATCGAGGGGGAGATGGGTGATGCCCACATGGGTCTTCAGGCCCGTCTCATGTCCCAGGCACTGCGAAAGTTGACCGGAACCATTGGAAAAACGAATACCATGCTGATTTTCATCAACCAGATCCGGATGAAAATCGGCGTGGTGTTTGGAAACCCAGAAACCACCACCGGGGGGAATGCCCTCAAATTTTATGCGTCGATTCGCTTGGATATTCGAAGGACCGGGGCCATCAAGGACGGCCAGGAGGTGACCGGCAACCGCACCCGGGTCCGTGTGGTGAAAAACAAACTTGCGCCTCCCTTTCAGGAGGCAGAGTTCGACATCATGTACGGGGAGGGTATCTCCAAGGCGGGCGATCTTCTGGATATCGGCGTGGCCAAAGGGATCGTGGAGAAGAGCGGCTCCTGGTACTCCTACGGGGGGGAGCGCATCGGGCAGGGCCGTACCAATGTCAAGCGTTTCTTCGAAGACAATCCCGACCTGTATACGCTA
>JASFIA010000157.1:0-6168 GCA_050122915.1 Desulfobacterales bacterium
ACCGTCGGCACCATGTACATGCTGAAACTCCATCATCTGGTCGACGATAAGATACACGCTCGCTCGATCGGTCCCTATTCCCTGGTGACTCAGCAGCCGTTGGGTGGTAAGGCCCAGTTCGGCGGTCAGCGACTCGGGGAGATGGAAGTTTGGGCGATGGAGGCCTACGGGGCCGCCAATGCCCTTCAGGAATTTTTAACCGTAAAATCCGATGATATGGCTGGGCGGACCCGCATGTACGAAAAAATTGTCAAGGGACAGAACGTGCTTGAACCCGGGCTGCCGGAGTCATTCCGGGTCATGACCAAGGAGCTTCAGGCATTGGGTCTGGATATCTCCCTTCTGGAAGGTGAATAAGCCAAGGAGGGCTCGTTGGAGACTTTATACGATTTTTTTGCCAAACCGACCGATCCACGGAAGTATGCGGGAATCCGCATTGCTTTGGCCTCTTCCGATCAAATTAGAAAATGGTCCTATGGAGAGATAAAGAAGCCCGAAACCATCAACTACAGGACCTTTAAGCCCGAACGAGAGGGACTTTTCTGCGCCAAGATCTTTGGACCTACCAAAGACTACGAGTGTAATTGCGGCAAGTACAAACGGATGAAGCACCGTGGAGTCATTTGCGAAAAATGCGGTGTCGAGGTCATTCAATCCAAAGTCCGGCGCGAGCGCATGGCACACATCGCCCTCGCAACGCCGGTCTCCCATATCTGGTTTTTGAAAAGTCTGCCGAGCAAAATTGGCAACTTGCTCGACCTTACCCTCAAAAACATGGAAAAAGTACTGTATTTCGACAGCTACATCGTCATCGACCCGAAAGACACAGATCTTGCACGGGGGCAGTTGCTGTCGGAAGAAAAGTACAGGGAAGCCCTGGAGACCTTTGGAAATAAATTTGAGGCGGGCATCGGTGCCGAAGCCGTCAAGATCATGCTCGAGGGGTTGGATTTAGAGGCCCTCTACCAGGAGCTTCGAACCGATATCCGTGAAACGTCCTCGGTCGCCAAGCGTCAAAAGTTGGCGAAGCGACTCAAGATCGTGGATGCCTTCCGGAAATCGGGAATCGATCCGTCATGGATGGTATTGGATGCCGTTCCGGTCCTTCCACCAGATCTCAGACCGCTGGTACCCCTGGAGGGAGGGCGGTTCGCCACCTCCGACCTCAATGATCTCTATCGGCGGGTGATCAACCGGAACAATCGGCTCCGTCGTCTCATCGATCTCAAGGCCCCGGATATCATTGTCCGGAACGAAAAGAGGATGCTGCAAGAGTCGGTGGACGTTCTCTTCGACAATGGCCGGCACGGGCGGGTCATTACCGGAACCAACAAGCGTCCTCTCAAGTCTCTCAGCGACACTCTCAAGGGAAAGCAGGGCCGATTTCGCCAAAATCTCCTCGGCAAGCGCGTGGACTATTCCGGACGTACCGTGATCACTGTCGGCCCCGATTTGAGGCTCCACCAGTGTGGACTTCCCAAACAAATGGCCCTCGAACTATTCAAACCATTCATTTATTACCGCCTTGAACAGAAAGGACTGGTGTCCACTGTAAAGAGCGCCAAAAAAATGGTTGAACGGGAAGTGCCAGAGGTCTGGGACACACTCGATGAGGTGGTGAAGGAGTACCCTGTCCTGCTCAACAGGGCCCCCACCCTGCACCGGCTTGGAATCCAGGCTTTCGAGCCCATATTGATTGAGGGAAAAGCCATTCAGCTGCACCCGTTGGTCTGTACGGCGTTTAATGCGGATTTCGACGGCGATCAGATGGCGGTCCATGTCCCCCTATCCGTAGAGGCCCAGATCGAAGCCCGGGTGTTGATGCTGTCGAGCAACAACATTCTCTCTCCTGCCAACGGGAGCCCCATCATCGTTCCCAGTCAGGACATTGTGTTGGGGCTCTACTACATGACGGTGCCGCGTGAGGGAGTCAAGGGCAGCGGCAAGATCTTTGCCAATGCCTCGGAGGTTCGCACTGCGTATGATGCCGGTGCCGTCGATCTCCATGCATCGATTACACTGCGGATAAACGGCGAAAGACTCGAAACCTCCGTGGGCAGAGTGCTTCTCTGGGAGGTCATGCCGAATGATGTGATCGCATCGTTTTATCATCTCGTCGTAAATAGCGATGCGGAGAGAGAGGCCGTTCAGTCGGCGATCGACGGGGGCCGGCCTTTGGAGACGTTGCTTCAGGAGTATGGTGCGGACGACAACCCCATTGATGATGGGTACACCGGCCTTCTCAAGCGAAATGAAATGGAAGGGCTTTACGGGCTGTCGACGGATGAAGTCACGGCATTGTTTGAATTGGATGTCGCCTCCAATGCCGTTCACCAAATCACACTGAAAGGCGACCACCATTTCTTCGGGGCGGCGCGAAGGGAGAATGCCGTTCCCTTCCGCACTGTCAACAAGGTAATGGACAAAAAAGCCCTACGTGAACTCGTTGACTTCATTTACAGGCGACTAGGACCCAAGGCGACCGTTATCCTGTCCGACAGGCTTAAGGATACCGGATACCGGTATTCCACCCAGGGTGGGCTTTCCATTTCTATCGACGCGATGATCATTCCCGAGAAGAAATGGGATATTTTGAAAATGGCTGAGAAGCAGGTCACCGAGATTGCTCGGCAATACACCGAGGGGTTGATCACCCAGGGTGAAAAATACAACAAAGTGGTGGACATCTGGGCCAAAGCGACCGACGACGTCGCCAATGAAATGATGGAAGCCATGAAAGTGGAGCCGGAGGGAGGAAAATCATTCAATCCCATTTACATGATGGCCGACTCCGGCGCCCGGGGCAGCAAGGACCAGATGCGGCAGCTGGCAGGGATGCGGGGCTTGATGGCGAAACCCTCCGGAGAAATTATCGAAACACCGATCCAAGCGAACTTCAGGGAAGGTCTATCCGTCCTCCAGTATTTTATATCCACTCATGGTGCCAGAAAAGGGCTTGCCGATACGGCCCTCAAGACTGCCAACTCGGGATATCTCACTCGACGGTTGGCGGATGTTGCCCAAGACTGCGTCGTCACCGAGGATGACTGCGGCTCCATGATGGGAGTCGAGGTCGAACCCCTCATGGAAGGCGGTGAAGTCATTCAGCATCTCGGTGAGCGGGTTCTCGGTCGCCTCGCGGTGGAGGATATTCTGGATCCGTTCAACGATGAAGTCCTCGTCAAAGCCGGCCGTGAAATTGACGAGGATGCTGTCCAGCGTATCGAAAATGCAGGTATTTCCCAAGCCAAGATTCGCTCGGCCCTCACGTGCCGGACAAGGTACGGTATCTGCAGCGCATGCTACGGGCGTGATCTGTCCCACGGCAAACGGGTCGAGGTGGGCCAGGCGGTTGGCATACTTGCCGCCCAATCGATCGGAGAGCCGGGCACCCAGCTGACCATGAGAACCTTCCATATCGGCGGCACGGCGAGCCGGCGCGTCGAACAGGCGGACATTCGGGCAAGGGTCGAGGGCACCATCAAATTCCTGGACTTAAACAGTGTAACGAACTCCAATGGCGACATCATCGTCATGAACCGGCGCGGGGGTGAGCTGGCGATTATCGGAGAGAACGGACGGGAGAGAGAACGATTCCCGGTCATTTTCGGTGCTCATCTTCACGTTAAGAACGGCCGCCTGGTCAAATCCGGGGAAATGCTCGCCAGCTGGGATCCATTTACCACTCCGATTATTACGGAAATCGGGGGCAAGGTAAAATTCGGGGATATCGTTCCGGGCAAGACCATGCAGGAGAAGGTGGACCCGGTTACGGGGAAATCGAGCGCGACAATCATTGAGTCGCGGCTCGGCGACAGCCGGCCGAGAATATCCATCAAGGACGCCGACGGGAAAACCGCCAAATTGCCGACGGCATCCGGACTGGCCCGATACGTTCTGCCGACAGACGCCATTTTACTGGTGGAGGAGGGTGATACGGTTCAGGCAGGAGATATTGTCGCAAAAATCCCCAGAGCCACCACCAAGACCAAGGATATCACCGGGGGGTTGCCCAGGGTGGCAGAACTCTTCGAAGTTCGGAAACCCAAAGAAATCGCCATCCTCAGTGAAATCGACGGTTACGTGTCCATTTCCAAAGGGACCAAGAAAGGAAAACAGAAAGTAACCGTAACACCTGTTGACGTAGGCGAAAAAAAGGAATACTTGATACCCCGTGGCAAACATGTCAATGTTTACGAGGGCGATTACGTTCGAGCCGGCGAACCATTGATCGGCGGCTCCGCCATCCCCCAGGACATTCTGGCCATCAAAGGCGAGGTTGCTCTCGCCCGGTATCTCGTTGACGAGGTGCAAGAAGTCTATCGACTCCAGGGGGTTCGGATCAACGACAAGCACATCGAGGTGATCGTCCGCCAGATGATGCGCAGGGTAAAGGTTCAGGAGATCGGCGATACGGATTTCATCACCGAAGAGCAAGTCGATCGAACCCGTTTTGAGGAAGCCAATCGGGACGTGATTGCCAACGGTGGTAAACCGGCCGTTGCTGAACCCCTTATCTTGGGGATTACAAAAGCATCTTTGAGTACCGAAAGTTTTATCTCCGCCGCATCCTTTCAGGAGACCACGAAGGTCTTAACGGATGCGGCCATCGGGGGCACCGTCGACAAGCTCCGCGGTCTGAAGGAAAATGTGATCATGGGAAGATTGATTCCCGCCGGTACCGGATTTCCTCTCTACCAAGACATAGATGTCGACCAGAGCTGACTTGTAAACCTGCCGCCCACGGCAGCGATGCCGCTGGGCGGCCCCCAGCACTGTGTCATGCCCTGTGCTTACTGGAACGATCCGCTTCGGCGTTCAGTCGTTTTAAGAGCATAGCATTTCTCATCTGCTGATACGACAACTTGATCTGATCGGACCGAACCCGGCGTTAGGTTGCGCGCTGGGTGGGTGGTCGATGCTATTCTCAAAAAAGCCTTGACATCGGCCGCGTGTCTGTATAATTATGCCCGTTTTGTAATCCTTATAAATCCGGGACTCGAAGCCGTTCCGCCATCAAAGAGGACAAGATGCCGACCATTAATCAGCTTGTGCGCAAGGGCAGAAAGAAAATTCAGAAGAAAACCAATACGCCGGCGTTGAAGGGTGCGCCCCAGAAGAGGGGCGTTTGTACGAGGGTTTACACCTCGACCCCGAAGAAGCCCAACTCGGCCCTCAGAAAGGTGGCTCGTGTCCGGCTTACCACCGGGATCGAAGTGACGGCCTATATTCCAGGCATCGGACACAACCTTCAGGAACACTCTGTCGTGCTGGTTCGCGGTGGCCGTGTAAAGGATCTGCCGGGTGTCCGCTACCACATTGTTCGGGGCACCTTGGATAGCCTGGGCGTTCAGGATCGGCGCCAGGGGCGCTCAAAGTACGGTGCCAAGCGTCCCAAATAATCCCTGTTTTCGATGGCCGTTCGGCGGCTGTCACAGCAGGAAAATCACTGTTAATGATCAATCGGAATGGTGTGACTTATGCCGAGAAGAAGAGAGGTCCCGAAGCGGATCGTGCCGCCGGATGCAAAGTACAACAGCACTTTGGTCTCCAAGTTTGTCAGATCGGTGATGCGGGACGGAAAGAAAAGTGTCGCTGAGCGTCTGCTTTATGATGCCTTCACTATCATCGAAGACAAAACGAAAGAGGCACCCCTCAAAGTCTTCGAAAAAGCGTTGGACAACGTAAAGCCGATGATCGAAGTGAAATCCAGGCGGGTGGGTGGATCGACCTATCAGGTGCCGACAGAGATCCGTCCTTCCAGGCGGACAGCTTTAGGCATTCGCTGGATCATCGACTTTTCCCGGAAGCGCTCGGAAAAAGGCATGGCAGCCAAACTGGCCGGGGAGCTTCTGGATGCCGCCAGCAGTCGCGGTGGGGCCGCCAAAAAGCGTGAAGACACCCACCGGATGGCGGAGGCTAACAAAGCCTTTGCTCACTTCCGTTGGTAGACGCATCCCGGATGTCATTTGAAGAATCGGGCAGGCCCCTTCGATACCGGAGAGACTGCCCTTGACACCACAACATCCCGAAACGACTGGCTGTTTCCACCTGCAGTCAGCTTAAGGGGAGGGTAGAGATGGCGAAGCGAAAGTTTGAGCGAACGAAGCCGCACGTGAACGTTGGAACGATTGGTCACATTGACCACGGCAAGACGACCCTGACGGC
>JASFIA010000158.1:0-6167 GCA_050122915.1 Desulfobacterales bacterium
TCCACCCAGGCTGGCGGGCATTGGACCGAATCCGGCGGTGATCGCAGCATTTTCGGACTCAATATCTCCCAGGTTCTCGATGCCGTCGATTTGCTCAAAAAATACGACATGCTGGACTGCCTTAAACTGCTCCACTACCACCTCGGTTCCCAAATCCCCAACATCAGAGATATCCGGGCCGCGGTTTTCGAGGCGTGCAGGGTCTATTCCGGCCTGGTCAAAGAAGGGGCGTCTATGCAGTATCTCGACATCGGCGGGGGGCTTGCGGTGGACTATGACGGATCCCATACGAACTTCTCAAACAGCCGCAATTACAGCCTGGACGAGTACTGCGCCGATGTCATCGAAGCCGTCATGGAAACCTTGGGAGAGGACGGCATTCCCCACCCGACCCTCATCACCGAGTCCGGCCGGGCGACGGTGGCCTACTATTCGGTCCTTCTTTTCAACGTGTTGGACGTGGCCCGGTTCGAGGCCGAAGAAACCGATCTTCCCGAAGCCCTCTCCGAAGACACGCCCGAGCCCATCCAAAATATGCTGGAGGCACTTCGCACTCTCACCTTAAAAAACATTCAGGAGTGTTTCAACGATGCCATCTACTATCGGGATCAGATTCGCCAGCTGTTCCGAATCGGCGAGCTCACCCTGAGACAGCGCTCCCTTTCGGAGAAGATTTTCTGGCACATCGTCCAGCGAATCGCCCACCATATTCCCCGGCTCAAGTATATTCCCAAAGAACTTCAGTCCATCGATATTGCTCTGGCGGACACCTATTACGGGAATTTCAGCGTCTTCCAGTCTCTTCCCGACGCCTGGGCTATCGGCCACATGTTTCCGGTCATGCCCATCCATCGGTTGAATGAGATGCCCGACCGCCAGGCCGTCATCGCCGATATCACCTGCGACTGCGACGGAAAAATCGACCGCTTCATCGACCCCCATGGCATCCGTCATTCCCTTCCCCTCCATGATTTGAAGCCGGGTGAAGACTATATTCTTGGGGTCTTCCTCGTCGGGGCCTACCAGGAAACCCTGGGGGATCTGCACAATCTGCTGGGGGACACCAACGTGGTCAGCGTTCGGATCGACGACAACGGCCATTTCAGCTTTGTCCGTGAACTCGACGGGGATTCGGTCGCCGACGTGCTGTCCTACGTGGAATATCACCCAAAAGCCATGGTCGAACGATTCAGGGCCACGGCCGAACGGGCGGTCAGGGACGGTCATATCTCTGCCCAGGAGCGCCGCTCGGTCATGAAGACTTTCGAAAAGGGGATCTGGGGCTATACCTATTTCCAGGTTTAGCCGCCACTGCGTTCCGACTGTGGTTTCTGACCATCACAAAGGAGGATTGCCATGGCAAAGGTCATGATCATCGGAGCCGGCGGTGTGGGCCAGGTAGTGACCCTGAAATGCGCGCGGCAGCCCGACGTGTTCACCGACATTATGCTGGCAAGCCGCACGGAGTCCAAATGCGAGCGCATCGCCTCCATGAGCGATCGGCCCATCCGGACGGCCCGTGTCGATGCGGACAACGTTCCTGAACTGGTGACCCTCATCAGGGAGTTCTCTCCGGAGTTAATCATCAATGTCGCTCTTCCCTACCAGGACCTGCACATTATGGACGCCTGCCTCGAGACCGGCGTCCACTACCTCGACACCGCCAATTACGAACCCCCAGAGGAGGCACGGTTCTGCTATGATTGGCAGTGGGCATACCATGACCGCTTCAAGGAAAAAGGGCTTATGGCGCTGCTGGGCAGCGGGTTCGACCCTGGAGTCACCAACGTCTTTACCGCATGGGCTGCCAAGAATCACTTCGACGCCATCCACGAGCTGGACATCATCGACTGCAACGCCGGTGACCACGGCAAACCCTTTGCCACCAATTTCAACCCGGAGATCAATATCCGGGAGATCACCCAGCGCGGCCGCTACTACGACAGCGGCGAGTGGATCGAGACCGACCCCCTGTCGGTATCCAAGCGCTTCGACTTCCCGGAAGGCATCGGTCCCCGGGACATCTATCTCTTGTACCATGAGGAGTTGGAATCGATCACGCGGCACTTCCCGACCCTCCGCAAAGCCCGCTTCTGGATGACCTTTTCGGAGGCCTACCTCACCCACCTGCGCGTCTTGGAGAACGTGGGCATGACCCGGATCGACCCGGTGGCGTTTCAGGGTCAGCGAATCGTTCCCCTCCAGTTTTTAAAGGCCCTGCTGCCGGATCCGGGCTCCCTGGGGCCACTCACCAAAGGCCGGACCTGCATCGGGTGTTGGATCACCGGAACCGCCGGCGGAAAGGAAAAACGCTACTGCGTCTACAACGTCTGCGACCACCAGAAGGCATTCAATGATGTTGGTTCGCAGGCCATTTCCTACACGACCGGCGTGCCGGCCATGATCGGCGCGATGATGATGCTGACCGGCAAATGGCGGGGCGAAGGGGTGTTCAACATGGAGCAGTTCGATCCTTCCCCGTTCATGGAGGCCCTCCCGGTCCACGGACTGCCATGGACCGAGACCGTTCTGTAGGCATGCCACAGACCGCAGGCAAGGAAACCGATGAGACAGACACCCGCCCCCTGTTGCGACGGTTTGGATCTTGAGGAGGTGCCCACTCCATGCTTCGTGGTTGACAAGGAAGCCCTTCGAAGGAATCTGTCGATCCTCGATTCGGTGCAGCAGCGCACCGGCTGCCGGATTCTGCTGGCCCTGAAGGGGTTTGCCATGATCCGGGTCTTCCCCCTGCTGCGGCAGACCCTCTGGGGCGTCTGTGCCAGCGGTCCCCACGAGGCCCGTTTGGGCAGAGAGGAGTTCGGCGGGGAAGTTCACGCCTTCGCCCCCGCCTTCAGTCCCTCCGACATCGACCAGCTCCTTGATCTGGTCGATCACCTGGTGTTCAATTCCTTTTCCCAATGGCGGCGCTTCCGACCCCGGGTAGAAGCCGCTCCCAGGCCCATTTCCTGCGGCATCCGCATCAACCCGGAACACTCAGAGGGAACGGTTCCCATTTACGATCCCTGTGCGCCGGGCTCCCGACTTGGCGTCCCCCGCCGCCATTTCGATTCGGATGCACTGGAGGGGATTTCCGGTCTCCTGTTTCACACCCTCTGCGAACAGAATGCCGACGCCCTGGAACGAACCCTGGAGCGGGTGGAAGCCGCATTCGGGGACGTGTTGGGCCGGATGCGGTGGGTCAACTTCGGCGGCGGGCACCACATCACCCGGCCCGATTACGATATCGACCGACTCTGCGGGATCGTGGATCGGTTTCAAAATCGATACGGAACCCTCATTTACCTTGAGCCGGGGGAAGCCGTCGCCCTCAATGCCGGCATCCTGGTGGCATCGGTGCTGGATATCATTCATAACGACACGCCGATCGCCATTCTGGACACCTCCGCCTGCACCCACATGCCCGATGTGCTGGAAATGCCCTACCGGCCCGATATCCTTGGAGCGGGCGGCCCCGGACAAAAACCCTTTACCTATCGCCTGGGGGGACTGTCCTGCCTGGCCGGCGACGTCATCGGGGATTACGCATTCGACGCCCCCCTCGAGATCGGCAGCAAGCTGGTTTTTCTGGACATGGCCCACTATACCATGGTCAAGACCACGACCTTCAACGGCGTCAAGCTGCCAGGGATCGCCCTGTGGGATCCCCGCGGCGAACGGTTCGAAATGGTGCGAACCTTCGGCTACACCGACTATAAGGACCGGCTGTCCTAATCCTCGATACCGGGGATATCGCCAGAACCCAACGAGGGAGCCATCATGCCCCACCACCCGCTGCCACCATGGTTTCTCGAATCCGAACTGGGCCGACGCCCTCCGGGGGAGTGCCTCTTCCATGTGATACCGGCGGCCTTTGAAAACAGCGTGTCCTATGGCAAGGGCGCGGCGGAAGGACCAGTGGCCATTTTGTCCGCATCCCAGCAGCTCGAGTGCTTCGACGGCATATCGAGTCCCGGGGAAGCGGGCATCTTCACCCAGGCCCTGATGCCCTGCAAGGGGCCGCCGGAAATCGTGCTCAGCGAAATCTCGGCGGCCGTGTCAAGAACGATCCAACTGGGAAAGATACCGGTCCTTCTGGGGGGGGAGCACACGGTTTCCGTCGGCGCGTTTCACGGCCTGAAGGCCCAGGATATGCCGGTGGGTATCGTTCAGTTCGATGCCCACGGAGATCTCAGGGACACCTACGAGGGGTCCCCGCTCAGCCACGCATGCGTCATGCGTCGGGCTCACGACATGGGGTTTTCCATTTTCCAGATCGGCGTCCGCAGCCTGTCAGCGGATGAGGCGGTCTTCCGGAGAAACCAGGGAATCCATCATCTGGATGCCCGGTCCATTGCCCGGGATAGGCTTCCGACCTCTCTGCTGCCAAGGGATTTCCCCGAAACGATCTACGTGACCATCGACGTCGATGCCCTTGATCCATCCGTTATGCCGGCGACCGGAACCCCCGAACCTGGAGGGTTGGAATGGTACGATCTTCTGGATGCCCTTGAGCTTGTCTGCCGGGGGCGCCGCGTCCTCGGATTCGATGTGGTCGAGCTTGCCCCCATCGCCGGCATGATCGCCCCCGATTTCGCCGCAGCTCGCCTGGTCTACAACACCATGGGAATCATCCATCGCCTTTCCACCCAAGGGTGACCCCTTGACGTCCCCGGCGGGGGGGACCTATTTTCCTTCACATCATTCATAGAAACGGTCAAATGGACTACTCAGAGGTTGTTCAATTCCAACTCAAAACCGCCAACGACTTGAGACATTGCCTCCAGACCCATGGCAGAGCCCGCCATATCCTTCATAATACCGAGCGGGACTGGTGGTGGTTCTGCGATCGTCGGACGCCCCTGCTTGAGTTCGTGTTCAATTCCGGGACCCCGGTATCTTTCTCTCGATGCACCAAGGCGGTCGGTCTGTGTGACTGGGGGTGGCAAGCCGTTCTCGAGTCTGACGAAAATAGACTGGACATGGATCTTTCCCACATAAACGACCCCTCGGATCTGAGTATCGACGATCTCAACGATATCTTCTGGAGCGATTTTCTCGACCAGGACCTGGGAGCCTATGCATACTGGGACATTGATCACCTCAATAATAATATATATGAGTATATCGATTACCGGGAAATGAACGAGGAGGCGATCACCGATCAGGACCCCTCGGCCGATGCCGGCTGCGACGATTGATCGGCGGCTGCGATCGGTTTCCCTCCCCGCAACGGAAAAGGAGAGCGGAAATGGCTTTTGAAAAATGGCAGTGGATGCGGTGGGCATTGGCGATCGGACTCACAGCGGTGGGTCTGACCGCCGGAATCGCCTCGGCAAGCGACATGAAGGGCTGGGAAATCGACAGCACCTACAATCAGCTCTACGACTACAGGGAGCTGGATTCCTTCAAGGGCACCGTTAAAAAAATTTACACCGATGCCCCCATGTCCGGCATGTCGCCTGCCGTCATGCTCGAGGTGGATGAAGGCGACGACACCATCAGCATTGTGCATCTGTGCCCGGAGTGGTTCAGGAACGCGGATGCCATCGGTCTTCGCCGCGGAGACCGTGTGAAGATCAAGGGGGTCTGGGCCGATATCGACGGCCAATTTGTTTTCCTGGCCTCCAAGATAAAGAAGGGGGACTTCTTCGAATTCAAAGTACGGGTAACGAGTGACGGAACCCCTTTCTGGACCCTCTCGACGGAGGAGCAGGCCAAACACAGCAATTGAGCCCCCCCCAAAATAGACCGTTCCAAAATGGCATGGACCCCTTAACTCTCCGATTTAAATTGGGTTCCCCTCCAGGCCTATCCCAAATTGGGACATTCCAAAGGGCGATTTCCAAGAGAACGTCCACCGGCGTGCCTCCTTAATTGGTTTCAACTATCCGATTTTTAATGTTATATTCATATCGATAGGAATCCTCTGAACCATGGCACGGTGGTTGCTCCCTGGGATTCACCGGATCCCTGTTTCGCCCTGAACCCAACGACATCGATTTCAACCGACGGAACCGGGTCCGGCTCGATATCAGCACCGTACGCCACCTTCTTTGACCAAGGAGACCGCCATGACGGAACCCGCCTTTGATTACAATCCCGGCGACGCCCAATCGCTTTCCCAGGAGGTGATTTCCCGTTCCGGGCAGCCCTTGGCCGCCTGCTAC
>JASFIA010000159.1:0-6160 GCA_050122915.1 Desulfobacterales bacterium
ATCGGATAGACAATGGGTAAAATCATACATGGGGTAGATGCACCAGCGGTCGCCGGTACGGTGGTGGGGAGTGTTGCGAATCCGATAGATAGTGGGATCTCTCATGCACATGTTGGGAGAGGCCATATCGATTTTTGCCCGAAGCACATGGGCCCCGTCTTCAAACGCACCGTTTTTCATGCCTTCGAACAACTGGAGGTTTTCCTCGATGGAACGCTCCCTGTAGGGGCTGTTCTTTCCCGGTTCGGTCAAGGTGCCCCGGTAGGCCCGGATTTCTTCCGGCCCCAAGCTGTCCACATAGGCCTTGCCGTCCCGGATGAGCTGAACCGCCCACTCGTAGAGCTGATCGAAATAATCGGATGCGTAGAAACAGCGATCCTCCCAGTCGAAGCCCAGCCACCGGACGTCTCTTTTGATGGATTCGACGTATTCAACCTCCTCTTTGGTGGGATTGGTATCGTCGAATCTGAGATTGCATTTGCCGCGGTAGTCTCTGGCAATCCCGAAGTTGAGACAAATCGATTTGGCATGTCCGATATGCAAATAGCCGTTCGGCTCCGGTGGGAAACGGGTATGAACCCGGCCGCCGTGCTTGCCGGCTCTGAGGTCCACGTCGATGATGTCCCGGATGAAATTCGATGATCGGGAGGTTTCGGGCCCTGACGTCTCCATGGCGATCCTCTTCCGTTCACAAAGGGGTTGGTGTCCAACGGTTGCGGGTTTACTGCCGGTTGGCACGCTCTGATAATGTCAGGGGATGTCCATAAAATCAATGGCCATGCCCCGTGGACAAAAAAAGAGCAGCGGCCGACGGCCGCTGCTCCGAGGTGATGAAAATGGCTGAGGGACTAGGATTCGAACCTAGATTGACGGAGTCAGAGTCCGCTGTCCTACCATTGGACGATCCCCCAGAGTGATCCATTTTGTTATCGAAAAGTTGCCGCTGCGTCAATGGCTATCGGGAAATTTTTGGCACCTCCCGCAGCCCCTAAATGCCCGTTCCATCGGCGTCAATCGCATCGATTGCCTGTCGAAGACGGCGCAAGGTCACCTCCCCGCCCAGCACCTCGATGATTTCGAAAATGCCCGGGCTGACCGTTCCCCCGGTCAGCGCCACCCGGACCGGTTGAGCGATTTTCCCAAGCTTGAGTCCCGTCTCCTCCATCGTACGGATAAAGGCGCGCTCGATGGAAGGCTTATCAAAGACGGTCAGTCCTTCCAGCTCATGAGTGAGCCGTTTCAGAGGGGCCAGGTTGCCGGGTTTCAGAAATTTCTTTGCGGCGGCGTCATCGTAGGCGATGGTATCGGCAAAGTAAAACCGGGCCCCCTGGGCCATGTCCACCAGGGTTTTGGACCTGGGCTGGAGGGTTGGAATAATGGCCTGAAGATAGCGGTCATCGGCGGCGGCCACACCGATCGCTTCGAGAAACGGTTTCAAGTGGGGCACGATGGATTGGGGGTCGGCCGCCTGGATGTGGTCGGCGTTGAGTGCCAGGAGTTTGGCGCCGTCGAAAACCCCGGCCGCTCGGCCGATATGCTCGAGGTTGAAGGTGTCGATCAGTTCCTGTCGGGTGAAAAACTCCTGATCACCATGGGACCAGCCCAAACGGACCAGGTAGTTGATCACGGCATCGGGAAGATAACCCATCTCCCGGTACTCGGTCACCGACATGGCCCCGTGGCGCTTGCTGAGACGGGCCTTGTCGCTCCCGAGCACCATGGGGACATGGGCAAAAACCGGCAGTGCTTCGCCCAGCGCTTTATAAAGAAGGATCTGCTTGGGGGTGTTGTTGATGTGGTCGTCTCCCCTGATGATGGTATTGATTCCCATGGTGATATCATCGATGACCACGGCCATATTGTATGTGGGAACGCCGTCGCTGCGGCAGATAATGAAGTCGTCGAGTTCGCTGTTCTGAAAGACGATGGGCCCTTTGACCCGGTCCTCGATAACGGTGGTTCCACTCAATGGGGCCTTGAACCGTAAAGCCGCGCCGTCGGTCCGCGGCAACTGCCGTTCACGGCATCGCCCGTTGTAACGGGGTTTTCCACCCACCGCCAAAGCCGCCTGGCGCATGGCCTCGATCTCGTCGGGGGTGCAGGTGCAGTAATAGGCATGCCCTTCGTCGAGCAGTTGCCGAACATGGCGCTGGTAAATCTCCATCCGCTGAGACTGGAAATGGGGACCGTCGTCCCAATCGATTCCCAGCCACTCCAAAGACTCCAGAATCGCATTCACTGAGGCCTGGGTCGACCGCTCCCTGTCGGTGTCTTCGATCCTTAATACGAACCGGCCGCCCCGATGACGGGCGTAGAGCCAATTGAAGAGCGCCGTCCGGGCGCCGCCGACATGCAGATATCCGGAAGGGCTCGGCGGAAATCGGGTGACGATAGGTTTCATAAGGTTTCCTCTGGGTTTTGAGCTTTTGAAAGCACAGGGCATCGCCCCCATGAGGCAGAAATGCCCCCTGGAACAAGACGGAATTCTTTACCACATCGGTGGGTCAGGAACAAGGGATCACCCAGCCCATCGAAATGATTTAGCTTGACATTCGTACCCAGTTCAATTACTAAAAGTAGTTTATCTTATTCAGACAAAAAAATCAATCGTATAAATAATGAATTCAATTGGTTAGGAGTTTACTCATGGCTGTTCCGAAGCGAAAAACGTCAAAGTCCAAGCGGGATATGCGCCGGACCCACAAAAAGACCACGGGGCCCGCTTTGACCACCTGCGCCCAGTGTGGAGAGACCAAGCCTCCCCACCAGGCGTGCGCCAGTTGCGGCACCTACCGGGGACGCAGTGTGATTCATACCGACGATGAAGAATAAAGCGATCTGATCGGGCGCTGCTGCCGAGCAATTCCCCTCGGGCACCGAAAGCACCGCGGATCCGCCATCGAAACACCGCCTGCCCCGCTCACTGTCGGCGTCGAGGGGCAGCCACCACCATTGATACGAGACCGCTGAACAACGAAGGAGGAGGAGACGACCCATGTCCGTTGAAGACAAGGTTAAAAAAATTATCGCGGAGAAGCTCAGCGTCGACCCGGGGGAAGTGGTTCCCGAAGCCAAATTTGTCGACGATCTTGGCGCCGATTCCCTGGATTTGGTGGAATTGATCATGACCATGGAAGAGGAGTTCGATATCGAGATCCCGGACGAGGATCAGGAAAAGATCGTCTGCGTCCAGGACGCCATCGACTACATCAACAAATTGTAATCCGGCCGAAGGCTACCCATAGAACACCCTCCCGGCTTTTCCGCCGCCCAATACGGGCGGCGGAAGCATTGGATCCCCCGGGAAAGCGGATCGACCTCTTTCCATTAGAAAAGATGCATTTTGGCGACGGGTGCCCAACCGTGATGGGGGTGAGGCCGCTCCGGGACCCCATCACCACCGCCGTCCGTTTCGCGCCCATTCAAACACCCGCCTGGCGAATGCCCGAGTCTTCTCCGGGGAAACCGATTCCCGCTGCTCGACCATGACCGGTTGCAATTGCCGTCGAGGGCACCGAATCGGCCCCCTTGCGCCTTGCCACCTTTTCAGGAGCCACCCAATGAAAGAATCGGACCTCCCCATTATCATCGGCTGCGATCATGCGGCGTTTGCAATGAAAGAACGGATCAAATCCTATCTGGAGGAGCGGGGCATTCCTTTGGAGGATGCCGGCACCCATTCCGAGACCTCCATCGACTATCCGGATATCGCCTTTCGGGTGGCCGGAGCCGTTTCCCGGGGCGACTTCCCTCGGGGCATACTGATGTGCGGAACCGGCATCGGCATGTCCATGGCGGCCAATCGTTTCCCTGGTGTCCGAGCGGCGCTGTGCGGCGATCTTTTCGCCGCCGCCATGAGCCGACGGCACAACGACGCCAACATCCTCGTTCTGGGGGGCAGGGTCATTGGCGATGTTCTGGCCCTTGAAATCGTTAAGACGTGGTTGGATACGCCGTTTGATGGGGGCCGGCACCAGACCAGGCTGGACAAATTCGATTCTATCGAATAATTTCTGGAACCCGAATGTCAGGGACATCTTTCGACAGCCACCGTCGAGGGGAAAAACCACCGTGAGCAATTCGATTCTTGAATCCGCAGACCCCGAAATCGCACGAGCGATTGCCTGCGAGCTGACCCGTCAACAGAGCCAGCTGGAGATGATCGCATCGGAAAACATCGCCAGTCCGGCGGTGATGGCCGCCCAGGGAAGCCTCCTTACGAACAAATATGCCGAGGGATATCCCGAAAAACGGTATTATGGCGGTTGCGAATACGCAGATATGGTGGAAACCATAGCCATCGAACGGGCCAAGCGGCTATTCGGTGCCGGCTACGCCAACGTCCAGGCCCACTCCGGATCCCAGGCCAATATGGCAGTGTATTTTGCCTTGTTGACCCCCGGTGACACGGTGTTGGGAATGGATCTCGCACACGGCGGCCACTTGACCCACGGCAGTGCTGTCAGTTTTTCGGGGCGCATGTTCACCTTCACCCACTACGGTGTCAGCCGGGAGACCGAAACCATCGATCTCGACGAGGTGGCCCGACTGGCGGAATCATGCCGACCGAAGATGATCGTCTGCGGCGCCAGCGCTTACCCTCGAACCCTCGATTTTAAAGGCTTTGCCGACATTGCGGCATCAGTCGGGGCCCACCTGATGGTGGACATGGCCCATATCGCCGGCCTGGTCGCCGCCGGCATCCACCCGTCGCCGGTTCCCCACGCCACCGTTGTCACCTCGACCACCCATAAAACCCTGAGGGGACCCAGAGGCGGACTCATCCTATCCGCGACCGATATGGGAAAGGTCCTCGACCGGCAGGTTTTCCCCGGTATTCAGGGAGGCCCCCTGATGCACGTGGTCGCCGCGAAGGCCGTGGCCTTTCAGGAAGCCCTTACCGCCCGATTTCGCGATTACCAGCGCCAAACCGTTCAGAATGCCGCCCATCTGGCACGCTGCCTTCAAAGGGAAGGCATTCGCCTTGTTGCCGGCGGCACAGACAACCACATGATGCTCGTGGATTTGACACCGCAGGGAATGACCGGGAAAGCAGCCGAGTCCATCCTGGGGCGAGCCGCCATTACCGTCAATAAAAATGCCATCCCTTTTGATCCCCAAAATCCCAATGTCACCAGCGGCATTCGAATCGGAACTCCGGTGCTGACCTCACGGGGCATGAAAACCCCCGAGATGGAAACCATTTCCGGCTGGATCGCACGACTGCTCAGGCGCCCGGATGACTCCCGGATGATCGACGACATCCGGGCCAAGGTAAACGGTCTTTGCAAGGAGTTCCCCCTGTATCCCATTGAGACGTCATCGACAGTCATCAATGCCTGAGAGCGATATGAGGAGGCGCTTCCGCCCATGACATCCCCTGATTCCCGCCCGTCCTGGGATCACTATTTCATGGACATTGCCAGCCTCGTCGCCCGACGGACGACCTGCCTGCGTCGGGCTGTAGGGGCCGCTATCGTCAAGGACAAGCGTATTTTGACGACGGGATACAACGGCGCCCCGGGCGGTATCCGTCATTGTGCCGAGGTCGGCTGCATTCGCGAGCAGCTGAAAGTGCCTTCCGGGCAGCGCCACGAGCTGTGCCGAGGCATCCATGCTGAACAAAACGCGATTATCCAAGCCGCCTACCACGGGGTATCCATAAAAAATGCCACCATCTACTGCAACACCCAGCCCTGCTCGATTTGCGCAAAAATGATCATCAACGCCGGCATTCGGAAAATCATCTATCAAAGCGGCTATGCCGATGACATGGCCTCTCAGATGCTCCGAGAGGCCGGCATCGAGGTGATACAGATGACCGCCAGCCCGGTGGAGGAGCCGTTATGAAATGCCCCTTTTGCAAGGAAACCGACAACAAGGTGATCGATTCTCGATTGAGCAAAGACGGCAACGAAATCCGGAGGCGTCGGGAGTGCTTGGTCTGCAGCAGACGATTCACCACCTATGAGCACGTCGAACAGATCCCGATCATGATCATTAAAAAAGATGGCCGGCGGGAGATTTTTTCCAGGGAAAAGGTTCGGGCCGGCATCCAAAGAGCTTGCGAAAAACGCAACATCAGCATCAATCAGATCGACGAGCATGTGGAAACCCTCGAAAGGGACCTTTCCGAAATGGGGGAAAAGGAAATCCCCTC
>JASFIA010000160.1:0-6144 GCA_050122915.1 Desulfobacterales bacterium
GTAGGGGTAGATCCCGCAGCGCCCCTGTGAATTGACCGGACACATGATCCTCCTCCCGGAGGTCTCCGGGGCGGACCATGCCGCAACCGCTGAAATCGCCTTCTCGAGCGCCGACCGCCGCATCAGGTCGGGCAGGGCGTCGATTCCCTTCTTTATAAAAAGGTATTCGACCAGCGTGTGGTGGTGGAAACGGGTTTCGCAGCAGTTGTCCTCGCAGCCTCCGCATTCGAAGCCGAATGCTTCCGCCACCGACCTGTAGGCGTCGTCCATATGGGAAAAGAGGACGGCAAGCTGCGCCATGGCATCGTCAACATGAGAGTGATTCGATGGTTGGAACTGGATCATTGTCGGTTCCACGGCGGCACCGGGATCGTCCCCGCCGTCGACGTTCAGATCGGAGGCGACGGGAAAAAGATGCGTCGATAGAGTGTCATGGCATATCGGTCGGTCATGCTCGCTATGAGATCACAGACGGTCTGCTTCCTGGTTTGGTGGTCTTGGCTGCACTGATCCATGGTCATGGCTTTCAGCTCCTTTTGGAGGACAGCCTCATGGGTCATCAGGTGATGGTAAAGATCCAAGAGGATTTTTTTGGCTTTGACGAATTCGTTGTGCACCCTGTCGGAGCGGTAGACCTTTTCGAATAAAAACCCCCTGAGTTCGAGCATGGCATCATAGATGTCGTCGTTCATCCGGAGCTCGACGGTCCCATCCGGATTCCGGCTGGCCGAGATCAAGTCCCGAACCATAACGGTCGCCCGTTCGGAATGGGAGTCGCCCAGGGCACGGCGGCAGGTCGTGGGGACCTCGTCTGCTGTAACCACACGGCTGCGGATGGCGTCGTCGAGATCATGGTTCAGATAGGCCATCATATCGGCAAATCGAACCACCCTTCCTTCGGTGGTAATGGGGAGTACCCCGGGGTCTTCAGGGAGGATTTTACCGTATCCTTTGGAATGCTTGAGAATGCCGTCTCTGACTTCAAACGTCAGATTGAGACCGCTGCCGTTGTTTTCGAGGTGATCGACCACCCGGAGGCTTTGCCGGCTGTGTGAGAACTGGCGGGAGTGAATCTCTTTCAAAGCGGTTTCGCCGCCGTGCCCGAATGGGGTATGCCCAAGGTCATGACCCAGTGCGATGGCCTCGGTCAGATCTTCGTTCAAAAACAAGGCTCTGGACACCGTTCGCGCGATCTGGGCCACCTCGAGGGTATGGGTGAGCCGGGTGCGGTATTCATCGCCGAGGGGATTCAAAAACACCTGGGTTTTGTGTTTGAGCCGCCGGAAGGCGTAGGAATAGACGATGCGATCCCGATCCTGTTGAAAATCGGTCCGGACCGGGCACGGGGATTCCGCTCGCCTCCTGCCCCTGGAGCGGTTGCTGGGACATGCGGACGGCGACAGAAAGCGGTTCTCCCGTTCTTCGTACTGCTCTCGGATGGTGAGAAGAGGCGCTAGCAGGGACCGGCTGTCGTGGTCACTGCCGCCTTTACAAGAAACCCCCGAAAGGCTATTTTTATTCTGTGTCAACATAATGTTAAAATATACGAAAGTATAAATCATATCGACTCACTGCAACCCTTGTAAAGAGAAAAATGCCGGAGTTCGGCAATCGTCTACCCCCTTCTCCAGAGGCGGATGATGTCGGGTCACCATCTCATATTGGGTGAGCTCGAAGACTTCCTGACCGGGGAAGTCGTTCAAGATACCCATGACGAACGATACCGTCAAAAGATCGCAAGGCTTCTGGTGGTGTCCAGGGCATATCCACGGTCGAAGATCATTTCCCGATACCCGCTGATGGTGGCGGTAGGGGGGCGACGGGCGATCGTTCCGGTGGATTTTCTCGTCGGCCCTGCGGCGGAGCCAATGATGATCGTCAAATACGGGCCGGGGTCGCTTACCACGCGGCATCGCAGTGCGCTGGCGGCAGCGGTATTGATCGGGAAACGAAGAGTCCCCATATGCGTGGTCACCAACGGAGAGGACGCCGAGGTCCTGGACAGTCATACCGGTACCGTTCTGGCTTCCGGTCTTGAAGACATTCCGACCTGGAGTGCTCTCAAGCGCATGGCAGCCGGGGCCATTTCCGAGCTGGTATCTGATCGAAGACGCGAGATGGCGGCCAGAATTCTCTATGCTTTTGAGGTGGATGGGAAATGTCCCTGCGACGATACCGTTTGCGAGTTATAAGGGGGGGCGCCCAGGCGTCCGAAAGCCCCATCGCCTCTTTCGCCCGGGGCTTCATTGCGACAGTCCCCTGTGGGGTGCCAGGGCCGGCGGATGGCTCGTTCGGGGGCGTATCCCCCGGGGTAGAGCGCCTCTTTCGGCAGGAGTCTCGCCATGGCGGATGACGCTCATATGATGAATCAAGCCCTGGCCCAGGCTGAGAGCGCCTTGGACCGCGGCGAATTTCCTGTGGGGTGCGTCATCGTCCACCGGGAGCGTATCCTGGTCACCGGCAGCCGTCACGGCACATCCGTGCAATCCGATGGCATGAACGAAACCGACCATGCGGAAATGATCGCCCTCAGGGCTCTTGACCGGGGGCTGACGATGCCGCCGCGGGAGGAAATGATCCTCTACAGCACGATGGAACCCTGCCTGATGTGTTTTGCCGCCATTTTGTTGAGCCGTATCGGAAGGATTGTCTACGCTTTCGAAGACGTGATGGGGGGGGGAACCGGCGTTGAGTTAGGGGGGTTGTCGCCTCTGTATCGGGACGCCCATGTATCGGTGACGGGAGGCGTGCTGAGGGGCGAAAGCCTTCGATTGTTCAAAGCCTTTTTTTCAGATCCGAGGAACGGCTACTGGCGAGGCAGCCTGCTTGAACGGTATACCTTGTCCCAGTAGCCTTGGTTGACACCAGACAGTGCGGCCGGTCGCCGATTCCCTTAACCTCCTGTTATGCTTGACGAACGGATTTCCACTTGCTTTTTTTTCTTGCATTCTCTAATATCTTCAGCTATATGCCGGCGTTGCCGGATTAGCCCCAGGATGAGCATCCTTGGATAACCATCGATTTTTCTTGGATTTCAAGTCCTGGTGAACGACCACCCTCATACCTGCTTGGAGGTGAAAACATAGCCTTACCACGAAAACCAATTCGACCCATTCGGTCCGATCCGACCCGAATCAATACATTAATTCGGGCCAGGGAGGTGCGGGCGATCGATCCCGACGGCAACCAACTCGGGATTATTCCCATCCAACAGGCTCTTGATGCGGCTGCAGAACTCGGCCTTGATCTCGTAGAGATCTCCCCCAACGCCGATCCGCCGGTCTGTAAAATAATGGACTACGGTCGTTTCAAGTACGAACAGACCAAGAAAAAACAGGAAGCCAAAAAGAAGCAGAGCACCACCCAACTCAAGGAAATCAAGGTGAGGCCAAAGACCGGAGAACACGATCTCCAGGTAAAAATGGGCCATATCCGGAAATTTCTCGCCAAGAAAGACAAAGTGAAAGTCACAGTGATCTTCCGGGGAAGAGAGATCACGTTGTCCGAGATGGGCAGAGAATTGTTGAAGCAGATGGCGACCGAGCTCGAAGATGTGGCGGTTGTCGAGCAGTACCCCAAATTTGAGGGTCGCACCATGATGATGGTGCTGTCCCCCAAGGGCTGACGGCAAACGGTCAGACGGTGATCCACGGGGTGGCCGTTCGAAGAATCGATCCTTATGCGTTGGCGTGGGCTGCTGGTGTAGGGTGGCCGCGCCATCCGTTTTTCCGGTGACGCACATCGAGCCGAGGGTGGCCAACGGTTCGGCACGGACAGGATCCAAAGAGGCCGACCGCAAAGAAAGACTTACAAGAGGAGACTTTTCAAATGCCGAAAATTAAAACGAACCGGGCTGCCGCAAAACGGTTCAAAAAGACGGGCTCAGGAAAATTCGTCTACGCCAAATCCTGCGCCAGCCACATTTTAACCAAAAAATCCCGTAAACGGAAACGTTCGCTCAGAAGATCGAGAACGATTGATTCCACCAACTCCCGGGCGGTTCGGCTGATGCTACCGAACAGCTGAGCCGGCCCGACGGTTTTTCCTATCGGCTGTCTGCCCTGGTTAAAGGCACCTACCCCGCCTGATGCCGGGCACATGTCCACTGGTGGGTTATCGCCGATTGGAAACCATTTCTGCCTGAACAGGAGGCGACCATGAGAGTCAAAAGAGGGTATAAAGCCAGACAACGGCGAAAAAAAGTATTGAAATTGGCCAAGGGATTTCGAGGCGGCCGCGGCAAGCTCTTCCGCACGGCGGCGGATGCCGTCGACAAATCCTTGATGTATGCCTACCGAGATCGGCGGGTGCGCAAGCGGGAATTCCGAAAACTGTGGATTGCCCGGATCAATGCGGCAGCGAGGATGAACGAATTGTCCTACAGCCGATTCATGAACGGTCTCAAAAAGGCCGGTGTGGAACTCGATCGAAAGGTCCTCGCAGACCTGGCAGTCACCGATCCTGCCTGTTTCTCCCAAGTGGCCAAGCTGGCCTCCCAGCAGCTTCAATAAGCGCCCCCGCTCGCCCGGCCCCCTGCGGCGGGTCGGCCGAGCGGGACCCCCGATGCCTTCACCCAGATTTCAGACGGAATGACCGACGTGGAAAACAGTTCCATTCAACGCATCTACAAAGAGGCCATGCGGGAGGTTGAGGCGGCTTCGGACCCTGATGCCCTTCGTGACCTTTCAATCCGGTATCTGGGAAGAAAGGGCCGGGTTACCGGTTTCTTGCGGGGTATTTCCAAATTGCCGCCCGAGGAACGGGCAAGTGCCGGGAAGCAGGCCAATGACGTCAAGCAGCAGATTGACGGAGCGCTAAAAACGGCCCTCCGGCGGATGGAAGAAGAGGCCTTGTCGGCGGAGGGCGGCATCGATGTGACCCTGCCCGGGCGATCATTTCCCGTGGGCTCCCTGCACCCTCTGAACCGAATCATGGGGGAGATTTGCGACATCTTCCGTCGTATGGGGTTCAGCGTAGCCGAAGGACCCGAGGTGGAGACGGACTACTACAATTTTGAGGCACTGAATGTGCCGAAGTACCACCCGGCCCGGGATATGCAAGATACCTTCTATGTGTCGGATGCCATCGTGCTGAGGACTCAGACATCACCGATGCAGATCCGGGTCATGGAGACCCAGGCGCCCCCTCTCGCGGTCATTGCGCCCGGGAAAGTCTACCGCTGCGATTCGGACCTCACCCACACCCCCATGTTTCATCAGGTTGAGGGGTTGCTGGTCGACGAGGCCGTTTCCTTTGCCGAACTCAAGGGAACCCTGACCCGTTTCGTTCACGAGATGTTCGACAGGCGGACATCCATCCGATTCAGGCCCAGTTTTTTCCCTTTTACCGAACCCAGCGCCGAAGTGGATATTCTGTGCGTCATTTGCCGGGGAGATGGCTGCCGGGTGTGCTCCGGCTCCGGATGGCTTGAAATTTTGGGATCCGGTATGGTCCATCCCAATGTGTTCCGAAGCGTCGACTATGACACCGAGCAATATACCGGTTTTGCTTTTGGCATGGGGGTTGAGCGGATTGCCATGCTGAAATACGGTATCGACGACATCCGACGATTCTTCGCCAACGATTTGAGATTTCTGGGGCAGTTTTGAAATGAAAGTCAGTTTGAGCTGGTTGAGCGAGTTTGTTGATATCCGCCTGGATGCCGACGCATTGGCAGAAGCATTGACCATGGCAGGACTCGAAGTGGGGGCTCTCTACGATCGGTTCGACTATTTGGAGACCGTTCGGGTGTGCCGCATCCGTTCGGTGGAACCCCACCCCCACTCCGACCGTCTGAAGTGCTGCCAGGTGGATGCCGGGGAGGGGCTTGTGTCGGTGGTTTGCGGCGCTCCCAATGCCGAAGCCGGCCTGACGGCGGCCCTGGCGCTGCCGGGGACCGTGCTGCCCGACGGACGCACGATCTCCCAGACCGCGATCAGGGGTGTCGAGTCCCATGGCATGCTCTGCAGTGATATCGAACTGGCCTTGGGAGCGGATGCCAGCGGCATCAAACTCCTGTCGGAAGCGCTGATCCCGGGAACCCCGCTCAACCGCGCCCTCGGCTTGAGCGACGGAGTGCTGGATATCGATCTGACCCCGAATCGACCCGATTGCCTCAGTGTGATCGGCGTTGCCCGGGAAGTC
>JASFIA010000161.1:0-6119 GCA_050122915.1 Desulfobacterales bacterium
GCCGACCAGGAGCACTTGACGCGAATGGAGGCGGTTGACCCGGAGATGATCTGTGCCTGACGGGGGCTTAAGACGGGCGCTTCGATGTCCTCCCACAGGGCGCCTCATGAAATCATAAAACGGCCGGCGCATCATCAGCGTCCCTGCTGAACACAGGAGGTTACCATGGCCGATACGACCGGCAGACGGCTTTCCTTCCTCGACCGATACCTGACCCTCTGGATTTTTCTTGCCATGGGGGCCGGGGTGATGGCCGGGGTGTTTCTTCCCGGGATCCGGGGGGTCATCAACACCTTCCAGGTGGGCACCACCAATATCCCCATTGCGCTCGGGCTGATTCTCATGATGTATCCGCCCCTGGCCAAGGTGAAGTACGAGGAGCTTCCCCGGGTGTTCAGAAACGGCAAGGTGCTGGCCCTTTCCCTCGTCCAGAACTGGGTGATCGGTCCGGTGCTGATGTTCCTGCTGGCGGTCGCCTTTCTCTCGGGCCATCAGGAGTATATGGTCGGCTTGATCTTGATCGGCCTGGCCCGCTGCATCGCCATGGTTATCGTGTGGAACGATCTGGCTGGCGGAGACCGGGAATACTGCGCCGGTCTCGTGGCGTTCAACTCCCTTTTTCAGGTCCTCTTCTTTTCGTTCTACGCCTACGTCTTCATCACGGTGATACCCTCCTGGATGGGGCTGGAGGGGGCGGTGGTGGATATTTCCATCGGCCAGATCGCCGAGAGCGTCTTCATCTATCTCGGCGTGCCGTTTCTGGGCGGGATGCTCTCCCGCTACATCGGCCTCAAGACCCGAGGGCGGGACTGGTACGAGCAGGTCTTCATTCCGGCGATCAGCCCCGTCACCCTGATCGCTCTTCTTTTCACCATTTTGGTGATGTTTTCCCTGAAAGGCGATTACATCGTTCAGCTGCCTTTTGACGTGCTCCGAATCGCCCTGCCCCTGTGCATTTATTTCGTGGTCATGTTCTTTGCATCTTTTTTCCTTTCCATGCGGGCAGGGGCCGACTACGAGCAGTCCGTGACCTTGAGCTTCACGGCGGCTTCCAACAACTTCGAGTTGGCGATCGCCGTTGCGGTGGCGGTGTTTGGTCTCGATTCGGGGCAGGCCTTCGCCGCCGTCATCGGCCCGCTGGTGGAGGTGCCGGTGCTGATCGGTCTGGTGAACGCCGCCTTCTGGTTTAAGCGCCGCTACTTCCAGCCTGTGGAGGGGAAGCGGGGTATGGGGGGCCTGGTGGACCGCAAGGAGGGGGGAGGGGTGATCCGGTGACAAGGGCCCCTTTTTCGGAAAGGAAATCGGCATGGATCCATTGACCGCACTGCCCGACCGTTCCATTTCGCCAGGAAACCCAATCTCGGACCGGTTTCTTTCCATGGGCATCGATCGCTTCATCGACGCCTGCCGCTTCGTCCATGGACTCCCTTACGGCTACAACACGGACAGAGACGATCCTGAGATTCTCTTCAAGGAGAAGTTGGGGTCCTGTACCACCAAACATGCGGTGATCGGCACTCTGGCCGCCGAGCTTGGCCTGCCGGTCGTGAAAACCATCGGGATCTACCCCATGACCGGAGCCATTGTCACGGGAACGGACCGAATCCTGAACCGCTACGGGCTTCCGTACGTTCCGATGGTGCATTGTTTTTTGAGCAGCGGGGAACACCGCGTGGATTTGACGGAGGGCAACGTCAACGGGAAAAACCGTCCCATCGAGACCTTTCTCTATACCGAAGACGTCAGTCCCGTCATCTCCGGGAAGGAGGAATACCTTCTCTATCGGCGAGCCCTGGCGGACCCGATCATGGGGAGGGAGGAATTGAAGGGAGCGTCTATGAAAACCCTTCTCCAGGCACGGGAGGAGGGCCTGGCGCTGCTGAAAGCGGCTGTTGGCAGCTGAATCGCCGATGGCATCCCATACCGCGGTGGTGGGTCACTGCCAAGCCACCCGTATCGTCCCTCTGGTCAGCGTCATTCGTCGCCCTTCGGGCGTGCCGGCTGTCTGAGGGGTCAGTCCGGAGGGTTCCCTTCCATCATGCCGGCCACCATCTCCTGAAAACCCTCCACCGGTGCTCCCAGGGCATCGGCCATCCGATCCATGAAATTGAACAAGGCCGTTACGGCTATGGCTTCGAAAATCTCCCCATCGGTACATCCCCCGTCCCGGAGGAATTGGATATCCGAATCCACCACTTTGTAGGCGTGGCGAGTGATTTTCTCGGAAAAATGCAGCAGCATCTTCGTTTTGTCGTCGACCAGGGTGGATCCGTCGATATCCGCGATGATGCCCTTCACCTGATCCTGCGTGAACCCCTGGGCCATGACCATGGCGCTGTGGGCGTCCACTCAGTAGGCACAGGCATTTAATGTGGACACATAGGCGGCGATCAGCTCCTTCGTGCTCCTGGGCAATCCGTGATCGTCGATCATCAGCCGCTTGACATAGGTGACCAAGGGGTCGAGCAAATCGGGCCGGATGCTCTGGGCCACGAAGACCTTCGGCACCATCTGAAACATGCCTTCCAGTGCGTCGTAGGCGCGCTTCAGCGTGCCGGTGGCTTTGTCGGGGGCGGCGGTGGCGAGGAAATAGCTCATGGGACCTCCTTTCATAAAGGGATGGGATCTCCGCTCGGTCGACTGGTAACATCATTAATCATTCCGAGGGTCCGGACAAGTCCCGGCGGCTTCGAGGCTTGCCACCGTTTCGCAAATAGCCTGCCGACGCCTTTGGCGGCCTCTTTTTGGTCGTCTTACCGGACCATCGGTTGAAAAGTGCATCCAAACCCTGATATGGGTAGCCCTGTGCATGGCTGTCGATATGTCCGGGCCGAAGCCGGCCCAAATGGCAGCACATGCGCCGACACACAGAGGAGCGGCGTTGCCAACGTGGATATCGACAAACCATCGGGTCCTCCGGTCAAGGATGTCCAGCAGCCTCCCATGACCCCGCGGTTCCCGCAGCGCTACGTCATCCGTGACACGGAGGGCGGCGGACGGGTACTGAACTGTATCGAGGCCCCCAACATACAGGTCCAGGTTCAATCCGGGCTGACCATTTCCGCGGCCGCCGCCAAAAAATACCCTCCCTACACCATTTTCCTGGACGGCGTGGTTCAATCCGGCCCCTTTCTCGATCTCGAAAAGCAGATCTATAATTTCGACCACCACGAGGGGTGCGTGCGGCAGTTCACCTTGTCCACCTGCGAGCAGGTGCTGGTCATGATTCTCAAGGGGATGGATCTGCGGGGGCGCGATTGGAAAGTGCTGGCCAACGAGCCCGATTTGGATGTGATCCTCTCCATCTGGTTGATTTTAAACCACGTCCGGATTCAGCAAAGGGGGTTGGGCACTTGGGAGCTTCTGCCCGCGCTGGTCCGCGTCGAGGGGGTGATCGACGCCCATGGACTCGAAATGATGGATCTTTGCGGAATCTCCAAGTCCCGCATCCAGAACATACGCAAAGCCATCGATTTTTTAAGGGCCGAGGAGATCGATCTGAAGCGACATGCCATCTGGGAGGAAAGCGACTTTTTGGAGTACACGTCCCTGATTCTCCACAAGCTCGACCGGCTCGTCTACAAAACCGATGATTTTACGGATTTTAAAGACCTCAAGGAACTGGCCCGAGTCGAAATCGGTAACAACCGCATCGCCGTGGTGGTGGATGCCGAACTGGGCATCTACGAGCTGGAACCCTACCTCAACCGGCTCTACGGGGAGAGCCTGGGAATCGCCATTCTTCGAAAAGATGAGGATACCTATACCCTGCGACGTCTGGACCCATTCATGCCGGGAGATTTGAATGCGGTATACCGCCGCCTGAACGACATCGATCCCGCCATCAGAAGCCGGACCAACGGCAACCGATGGGGAGGCTCCAGCGATATCGGGGGATCCCCCAGGGGCATCGGAACCAAACTGACTCCCGAGGAGATCGCAAAGGCCTGCCGCGATGCCTATCGGAAATCCGGTATCATCGGAAATCTCAAACGGTTTATCACCGCCGCCGCCGCCGCCGGGGCAGCGGTCGCCGGCGCCACGATCGCCCAGTACTATCTGAAAGCCCAGCCGTGGCTCGAAGGATCGATGGCGACCCGCCTGTTCGGGGGCACGGATCTGTTTTTCTTCATCGTCCTCGTCGTTCTTTCTCTGGGAGGGCTTTTTTTCTTTTCCAGGGGAAAGATTTGGCT
Source organism: Desulfobacterales bacterium (assembly GCA_050122915.1). Taxonomy (GTDB): domain Bacteria; phylum Desulfobacterota; class Desulfobacteria; order Desulfobacterales; family UBA5852; genus CALNZV01. The sequence continues at coordinate 4,194 of JASFIA010000161.1, forward strand.
TTTCGGCATGATCGCGCCCGTCGGAAATGCCTGGTGGCTGATCCTGCCCGCCGCCGTGCTGGCCGGCGCGGCCGGTGGGGTCTGCGTCCCTCCGGACTCTGCCGATACCCTGCCGGGCCTCGAAAAAGCCCTTTTCTACCTTCTGGCGATTCCCCTCGCCTGCGAAATGCTCTTCCGAGGCTTGGTTCACGGCATCCTTGCTCAGGACTGCCCGACCCAGAATTGCAGCAGCCGATGGTTTTTTTCCTTTCCCTCCGTGGGCGCCGGGATTTTGTACGCGCTGTTCATCGCCGTTATCACCCTCAGGCCCTTCGGGGTCGGTGAACCCTTCCTCCTGTTGTCGACCGTTCAACGCCTCTTTGCCGCTTTCGCCTTTGGTGTGGCCAGTGGATTTGCCAGGGAACGGTCGCAAAGCCTCCTGCCTCCGGTCCTTTTTCACGCCGCGGCCATGATCGTGTTTTTCTTTTAAGGGTTGATTACCAATCCGATCCGGTTGTCATGCCCCACCCGGCTCTATCGACGTGCCGCTTCTCCCTTCCACAGCGGCTTCTATGCTTTCGATGGCCGTTATGACCGACCGCTGACCGGTGGCGGACGAGAAGCGGGATGCGGCCGCCACCTTGGGGCCCATTGAGCCGGAGTGCAACTGGCCGCTCTCTATGAGCCGGGTCGCCTCCCCCACGGAAATGGTATCGAGAAAGCGTTCGCTGGGGGTGCCGAAATCGAGGGCCACTCCCGACACGTCGGTAGCGATGCAGAAAAGATCCACACCAACCTCGACGGCCAGTTTTGCACTGGCTAGATCCTTGTCGATGACCGCATTCACGCCGCTGAAGGCGCGCCCCTGCCGTTTGACGGGGATTCCACCGCCGCCGCAGCAGATGACGATGAAATCCATATCGATCAGTTGCCGGATCTCTCGATTTTCGATGATGGTGACCGGCTCCGGCGAGGCCACTGCCCGGCGGAAGCCTTTGGGGGTATCGATCACCGGAAAGGGAAGGCCGGCAATCGCCGCTTCGGGATACACCGGGCCGATGGGCTTGCTGGGGGATTGGAAGGCGGGATCGGCACTGTCGACGACCACGTAAGTGATCAGGGACACCAGGGGTTTGGGGGCGACACCCTGGGCCATCAGCTCGCTGTCCAGGGTGGACTCGATCATGTAGCCGATCTGGCCTTCGGTCTGGGCAACGAGGATCTCCAGTGGCAGGCGGGGGACTTCGGGGCAGTATTCCTGCTGTAGGAGAAGATTGCCGACCTGGGGGCCGTTTCCATGGGTGATGATGATCCGGTGGCTTCGGGACAGGCGGGCAATCTGCTGGATGGGCATCTTGAGGTTGTCGAACTGTTCCTGGATAGTGCCAGTTTGACCCTTCCGGATCAGCGCATTTCCCCCCAGGGCCACCAGGAGGATGGGTTTGGAGCAATGGCCCACGAGCATACTCCCTTCGACGGCCGACCAGATGCACCCTAGCTTGTCGAGCCGGGTGTCGGCGACATCATGTTCAAGCGCCTCATGAGGGCGGACTTGAGAGTGGGGGAGCCGTGGTCCTCGTATTCATAACGGATGCGGACCACCGGCCGTTCGATGCGCACCAGATGGGTTAGATCAATGGGGGTGGCGGCGATCACCAGATCACATTCGGTGGCGTTGATGGTCGCCTCCAGGTCTTCGACCTGGCGGCGGCTGTAGCCCATGGCAGGCAGGAGAGACCCGATGCCGGGGTAATCCGTAAAGGTTTCCCTTAGACTGCCGGTCAGGAACGGGCGGGGATCTATCATGTCGGCGGCGCCGAAGCGCCTGGCAGCGATGGTGCCGGCGCCATAGGCCATTTCGCCGTGGGTCAGGGTCGGGCCGTCTTCGACGACCAGAACCCGTTTTCCTTCTATCTGACGGGGGTCATCGGCGGTGATGGCCGAATT
>JASFIA010000162.1:0-6073 GCA_050122915.1 Desulfobacterales bacterium
CGGTGTGAGTAAGGAAGCATACCAGACAAAAAACTGCCCGGGCGCAAGAAGGGGTCAAACCTTCGCGGTCTGCTGCCCAAAGGCAGTACTGCGTTGGTCATCAAAGAGCCGGTGCGCCCATGCTGTCTCAGGGCACTTATGGTCAATCATCGTTCCCAAATGCCGATGAAGGCGCCCGGAGATGCCGCCTGGTTTCGAATTTACGGATGAATGCCGGTTTGCACAGACCATACGGCACTGCATTCACGCTGCTCTTTGAAATGAGTCACTGCCACCTGTCATTTGCAGTTGCGTTTCACGCCAACTCCCGGCTTTCACCGATGGTCTCCTTTACGATGCGGATCACCTCTTTCGGCTTGAAGGGCTTGTGGAGATAAGCAACAGCGCCTCTTACCGAAAGGTGTCGAGAGGGCATGGCACTGATGATCAAAACCGGGGTGTCTTTCAGTGTCTCGTCCTTTTTGAATTTTCGGTAAAACCTTGTCCCCCATTCTTTTGGCATTTCGAGGTCGAGGGTGACCAGGTCCGGACGCTCCTCTTGCATCACTCCCAACGCCTCGAAACCGTCGGTAGCCGAACAGACTTCATACCCGTTATCCCTGAACAATTGGCTTAAGAAGTTCACCACGACCGGGTCGTCTTCAACGATCAGGATTTTCTTCGCCATGTCGCCCTCCTTTCGTTTTGCTCCACACGAAGACTGCCCCTGGCTCAGACAGGAAACCAAAGGCGGAAGCAGGTGCCTTCCCCCGGCTTGCTCTCGACCTCAATGCGTCCATGGTGGTTTTCCACGATCCCATAGACGGTTGAAAGCCCAAGGCCGACACCGTAGCCCTCGTCCTTGGTGGTATAAAACGGCTCGAAAATATGTGGCAGGTGCTTCTCGGCGATGCCCATGCCGGTGTCCCGAACTTCCAGGAGCACCGAGTGGTCTGCCGCCTTGTGCGCAACCGATAGGTATATGGTACCACCCTTGGGCATCGCATCAATGGCATTGAAAACGAGGTTGATGATGCTCTGCTGAAGCTGATTTGCGTCTCCCAAGATTTCAGGGAGATCCGTGGCAATCTGCTTTTCGAGACGGATGTGGTTCAGCTCCATCTTGTGTTGAACCAGCAGAATCGAACGCTGCAGAAGGTCATCGAGGGAAACCGGGCCGGTTGTGGTTGGCGATTTACGGGAAAAGGTCAGGAGGTTTGAGACGATTATGGAACACCGAGCACTTTCTTTCTCAATGAGATCAAGGTAACTGCCGAACTTTTCGCGGTTTTCCCCGCTTAACACACCTCGACTCAGGATGCGGATCATCAGACGACAATAATTGAGAATACCGGCAAGGGGGTTGTTGATCTCATGGACGACGCTGGCCGCCAACCGCCCCAGTGATATCATTTTGTCCTGATGGAGAACGCGCGCCTGGTCCTCCATCTCCCGCTCCAGCCGGTGCATCTCTCGAAGATCTCTGCAGAAGCAGACCAGTCCGCTTTCAACCCCCTTGTCGCGGATCACCGACGCGGAGAGCTGAATGGGAATCCAAACGTCGTTTTCTCCTTTGAGGGTCGTCTCGAACTTGAACAGCCGGTCAGCGCCGCCATAGCGGTCATCGGCCAGAGCTTTTCGCATTCGGCCCTCCTCTTCCGGAAGGAAAAAGGCGCTGAGCGGCATGCGGTGCAGCACGTCGGGTTTTCGAAAACCCGTCAACTGCTCCATGCTGGCGTTGAAGGTCACTACTTGGTGCGACGCGTTGCAACCGAGGATACCGTCCATGGAGCTCTCGATCAGGTTGTGTTGAAACTCGATGGCCTCCATCAGTTCTTCGGTGGTCTCCGACCAATCACGCTCAAGAAAATCCGTGTACGTCCGCAAGTTCTTTCGGTCGGTATACCGCTGCTTGGCGCGCCCCAGCGCCACGTCCAGGGCCTCATTGGCAAGGGGCTTGGTGATAAAGTCCGATGCATCTAATCGCAGGGCGCGGATTGCCACGTCCATATCGCCGAAGGCCGTCGCTACGATCACTTCGATATCGGGAAACCGCTGTTTCACTGCTTCGAGCAGCGCGATCCCGTCCATGCCCGGCATTCGAATATCGGTAACGAGAATCTGGGGAGCAAACGCGTCACAGCGCAACAGCGCCTCTTCGGCGTTCTGAGCCGTTTCGACACGATAACCAGCATCTTCCAGATAAACCCTGGCAACGCCCCGGATACCGGATTCGTCGTCGACGAAAAGAATATTCCAATCCTGGTTCGGACGCATCAGCCCCTCTCCGGTTCGACACAACAGGCCTCTAGCGGCAAATCGGCATTCCTGCCCCCATCACTGATGATCGAGGTTTCCGAATGCCCTCAGTTCGGGCATTCGACCGGGATCCGGATATGGAATCGACTGCCGACACCCGGCTGGGAATCCACTTCTACGGATCCGCCGTGCTGCTGAACGATCTTTTTGGCGACGAAGAGGCCGATGCCAGTTCCATGCGTTCCCTTCGAAGAGTAAAAAAGAGTAAAGATATGGTTGCGCGTCTCATCGTTCATCCCGACACCGTCGTCCTCGATATGGAAGATCACGTCATCGTTGCAGGCCTCCGCACGGAGAGAGACCTGGTGGGACGTTTTGGACGCGTCGCTTTGGCAGGCCTCGATCGCATTCTCGGCGATGTTCACCAGCGCCACAGAGAGTTGGTCACGATCGATATCGATGGATCGCCCCTGGAGCAAAGGGTCGAGTTGTCTGTGTACAGGAATCTCAAATTTTTCCGCCTTTGGAGCGACCACTGCGGCGATCTCCTCCATGAATTCCTGAACCGGGGTTGTCTCCGTGTTGAGGGTTCTTTCTTTCGAGTAGTAAAGGATATCGAGGATCAAGCTTCGAATCCGATCGGCCATGATCTTCACCGTGCCGACGCCTTCGTTGATCTTCTCCGGGTCGTCACGGGAAACACCCGAGTTGATCATGTACAATCCGCCGTCCAGGCCCGTCAGCAGCCCCTTGATGCCGTGAGATACCGATCCGATCATCAACCCAAGGGAGGCCAGGCGGTCTTTGAGATCGATGATTTGGGAAATATCCATGGCCATAAGCATCACCCCGTCAAGGACTTGGTTCTGGGCGAACAGGGGAGTCGTCCAGGCAAAGACGTCAAGACGGCCGCCGCTTTCTGTCGTGAGCTTCATCTCCCTCTGATGAGATTGCCCGTCGTTGAAAGTCTGATCGACAAGACAATCGATACACGGTTCGTCAGAGCCCTTCAACACCTCGTAGCAGTGCGCCTCTCCCGTCTCTGTGGGGTCGTACCCGAAATCTTCCTTGAACAGCCGGTTGGCTGCCTTTATTGAGAAGTCGCTGGATAAAACCGTCACATAGCCGGGCAATTCGTCGAACAAGTGGCGATAGGTTTCGGTGCCGGCTTCCTCCATGCGCGCGGCCTCGGCCAGCTTTTCGGTTTTGTGCTTGAGCAAATCTTCAAGACTCTCGGTATAATCCTTGAACTGCCGGCGTATCACAATCCGATCGTGAGCCTTTTGGAGGGCCCTGGCCAGCAACCGTTCATCGATGGGCTTGGTGATAAAGTCCGATGCCTCGTATTGGAGGCTCTGGATCGCCAAGCCCATGTCGCCGTGCCCGGTGATGATAATGACTTCGCTTTCGGGGTTTTCCTGCTTGAGTTTCCGCAGAAGCTCGATGCCGTCCATCCCGGGCATCTTGATGTCGATCAGCACGATGGGGGGCTGCTCGGCCGAAAAAATTTCGAGAGCCTTCTTCCCGTTTTCGGCGATGAGCACTTTATACCCCATGTCCCGCAGGATGATTCCGAAAACCTTTCGAATCCCTTCCTCGTCGTCTACAAGCAGGATTTTCTCCTTCATGGGTCGATCTCCCGATATGCGCCAAATCTCCGAAGCTGCGGTGTCTTAAAAAAGGACGGTCATCAAATGGCATCGATTCTGTAACGCTTCATTTTCCGCCACAATGTCGATCGGTCCATGTTAAGGGCCCGCGCGGTCAGCCCCTTGTTCCACCTCAACTTGTTTAACGTGGCCAGGATTTGTTCCTTTTCCTCGCAAGTGTCGTCATCCAGCAGCGGCGCGGCAATGACGTGACGGACATTTCGCCGTTGTCCGTCGAAGAGGTAAGGCGGCAGATGTTTTTTTTCGATGACGTCCGATTGGCAAATGATCATCGCATGCTCGAGGATATTCTCCACCTCTCTGACGTTTCCCGGATAGTCGTAGTTTATCAGGACCTCCATGGCTTCTTCTGAGATCCGGCACATCTGGTTTTGCCGGGCCAAATTGAGACGCTTGGCGATGTGCTCGATCAGCAGCGGGATATCGCACCTGCGCTCCTTTAATGGCGGCAAATACAGCCGTACCACGTGCAGGCGGTAGAAAAGATCTTCTCGAAACGTTTTGGATTCGACCATATCCCTCAGGTTCTGGTTGGTCGCCGAAATGATGCGCACATCCACCTGGGTGGTCTGGCGGCTGCCGAGGGGGTAGAACTCCTTGTCTTCGATCACCCTCAGCAGCTTGGACTGCAAGAGCAGCGGAAGATCACCGATCTCGTCAAGAAACAGGGTCCCATTTTGAGCCATCTGGAAACGACCCGGCTTGTCCCGGTCGGCGCCGGTAAATGCGCCCTTGACATACCCGAACATTTCCGACTCCAACAGGTTGTTCGGAAGGGACGCACAGTTGACCTTGATCATTTTTCGGTGGGCGCGCGAGCTGGCGTTATGGATGATTTTCGCAAGCAGGTCCTTTCCCGTTCCAGTGGGCCCTTCGATCAGGACAGTGGCATTGCTGGCGGCAACCACCGGCACAGCCTCAAAAATCCTCTGGATATCGGGGTGCTTGCCGACCATGTCATAGAAGGTGTACTGGTCCTTGACCACCCGATCGAGGTGATACTGAAGGGATAGATCCGAAAGCGTCGTCATTCCCCCAACGACGACACCCTCCTCGTTTTTGATAGGGATGTGTTTGGCACGCACCGGAATGTGATGCCCTGCCTTGTTGACGATTTCTGTCTCAAGACTGGTGCGAGTCGCTTTATCCGTGATGGCGCTCTTTTTCAGATCCTCGCAGAATGCCTCTCCGAATATAGTTCGGCAGTTTTTGCCCAAGAGTTCGGCACGGGGATAGCCAGTGATCTGTTCGGCCGTCATGTTAAAAAAGGAAATGTGATCGCTGAGATCCACTGTGAAGACCGCGATATCAAGGCTGTCCAGAATCAGTTTCAGCTTGAGGTCGTCGAACCGAATCCGACGCATCAGTTCGCGGAACACCGTCTTGTCCTGAAAGACTTCCACGCAACCGACAATCTGACTATCGGCGCTGTAGAGAGGACACTCTATCTTGGTAATGCTGCAAAGACGATTCTCCTGGTCTGTGATCTGGATTTCCGAAACGACCGTCTCGCGGTCCGAATCCGGAGAGTCCAGATACTTGCATTTCCCTCCGCAAAGATACTCCAGAAACACGTTGTAGCAGTAGCGGCCTCGGACATCTGCCTCTCGGGCGCCGGTCAAGACTTCTGCGGCATGATTCATGGCCTTGATCTTCCGGTTTCTTGATAGAACGATCACGCCCAGGGATAGACGGTCGAAAATCATCCCGATTTGATCGTATTGTATCAAAGCGTCTCGCATGGTTCTGCCTCCAAGGCTGGGAATCGCATGACAAAGCACGCCCCTCCGGACCCGCCATCAACCGCTTGAATCGTTCCTCCGCAGTCTTTGATGATGCCATAACTTATGGACAGCCCCAGGCCCGTCCCCTCCCCGACCTCTTTGGTTGTGAAAAACGGCTCGAATATCTTCTCACGAACCGCCTCGGGGATTCCCGGTCCCGTGTCCTCCACCTCGACAACAACCGCGCCGTTCTCCGAACGCGATCGGAGTTCGATCTGCTTCTGGATCGGCGTCTCAGCCGACTGGCCATAGACGTGCATCTGCTCTTTTTCTTCGATCGCGTCCCTGGCGTTGAGCAGCAAATTGATGAACACTTGCTCCAGTCTTCCGCTGTCGGTCAAGATATCCGGCAAATCCGTTTCCAGGCGAAGAGACACGGTG
>JASFIA010000163.1:0-6034 GCA_050122915.1 Desulfobacterales bacterium
GGCCGCCGTCAAGGAGAAAGACCCCGCAAAACGGGCCCGGATGTATCAGGAGATCCAACGGGAGCACCAGGAGACGTCTCCCTTCGTGATCATGTTCCAGGATATTGAGGTCGCGGCGGAAGGGGCTAACGTCAAGGGATTTGTTTTAGGACCCAGCTTCGACAGCAACTTCTACCGTTTCGTCACGAAGGATTGAACTCTATACCCTTGACCGCCGCCCGCGGGTCGAACCGCCCACACGATGCGGTTTCTGGTGATCGGCCGGCGGCGTCGAGAGATAGTGGCCACTGACAATGGTTGTTCCATCTGCTGTCGGCCTGCCGGTTTTGACCAAGAAACCCGCACGGATTACCATCAAACTGGTGGGCGTGGCGGTATCCGTCGCGCTTACCTTTCTGGGACTGTTGTTCGTCACCTTCCTCATCGGCCGGGTGGTGCCGATCGACCCCGTCCTGGCGGCGGTCGGCGACCGGGCCCCGGCCGAAGTCTATGAGCGGGTCCGGGTGGAACTCGGCCTCCACCTCCCCCTCTACCAGCAGTTCTGGGTGTATCTCGGCAACATCGCCCATGGCGATCTGGGCCAGAGCGTGCTGACGGCCAACCCGGTGATCAAGGACATTTTACGGGTGTTTCCAGCCACCCTCGAACTGGCCACCATGGCCACCATATTCGGAGTGCTCTTCGGGATCCCCATTGGGGTCGCCGCCGGCGTTTACCAGGGCCGATGGCCTGACCAGGTGATTCGCGTGCTTGGGCTTTTCGGCTATTCCGTCCCGGTATTCTGGTTGGGGCTGATGGGTCTTGTGCTCTTTTACGGGAAGTTGGGCTGGGTTCCGGGGCCGGGAAGGTTGGATGTGTTCTACGACGGCATGATCCCGTCGGTCACCGGCGTCATTTTGATCGACAGCGTTCTGGCCCGAGACTGGGACATTTTCAGAAACGCGCTTTCACACCTGGTGCTGCCGGCGGCCATCCTGGGCTATTACTCTCTCGCCTACATCAGCCGGATGACCCGAAGCTTCATGATCGAGCAGTTGAACCAGGAATACGTTACCACCGCGAGGGTAAAAGGGGTCAGCGAATGGCGGACCGTCTGGATTCATGCCCTGGGCAATGTCAGGGTGCCCCTGGTAACGGTGATCGCCCTGTCCTACGCCAGCTTACTGGAGGGTTCGGTGCTCACCGAGACCGTCTTCGCTTGGCCCGGGCTGGGATTCTACCTGACCCAGTCGCTTCTCAGCGCGGACATGAACGCGGTTTTGGGCGGAACCATCGTTGTGGGGTCCGTTTTCATCGGCATCAACCTTCTCTCCGACCTGCTGTATCGTCTCCTGGACCCCCGGGCCCGATGACCGCCGGCATCGGTCTGATGCGCCAAAGAGCAATGAACCCCTAACCCAGAGGACATCATCGGTGGCGAGATCCTCCAACCCCTTTCGCGCATGGCTACTGACCGCTACGCCGGGTTCCAGACTTCAGGCCCGCATGGGAAGGGCGTATGGGGCATGGCTTTCCTTTCGGGGGAACCGACTTGCCGTCATTGGGCTGAGCGTCATTGCTGTGCTTCTTCTGGTGGCGGCATTGGCGCCGGTTCTGGCCCCTTATCCCCCCAACGCCCCGGATTTGGCCGCGCGCCTTCTGCCGATGAGCACCGATCACTGGTTGGGGACGGACGAACTGGGACGAGACATCCTATCCCGAATCATTTACGGGTCTCGACTGACCCTGTATGTCGTCGTTCTGGTAGCCGTGATCGCCGCCCCTGTGGGGCTTCTTATCGGGACGACGGCAGGCTATGCCGGCGGCCTTCTGGATACCGTTCTGATGCGGGTGACCGATATTTTTCTGGCCTTTCCAAAACTGATTCTGGCCCTTGCCTTCGTTGCCGCACTGGGGCCCGGTATCGAAAACGCAGTCATCGCCATCGCCGTCACCTCTTGGCCGCCCTACGCCAGAATTGCCCGAGCCGAAACCATGACCATCCGGGATGCCGATTTCATCAGCGCCGCCCGCATCCAAGGCGCCGGCCCGCTCAGGCTCGTCTGGGGCCACATCGTGCCTCTGTGCACCTCGTCACTGATCGTCCGGGTCACCCTCGACATGGCCGGCATCATCCTGACGGCGGCAGGGCTCGGGTTTCTGGGGCTCGGGGCCCAGCCCCCCTTGCCCGAGTGGGGGGCGATGATTTCTAGCGGCCGCAAATTTCTTCTCGACCAGTGGTGGGTCGCCACCATGCCAGGGGTGGCAATTTTCATCGTGAGCCTCGGTTTCAACCTTCTTGGCGACGGTCTCCGGGACGTTCTCGACCCCAAAGCGGAGGCGCAATAGATGACCCCCCTTCTGGAAATCGAGTCCCTTTCCGTCACCTTCGCCACCCGCAAGGAATCCGTGAGGGCCGTCCGGGGGGTCAGTTTCGCCATGGGCCGGGAAAAGCTGGGAATCGTGGGCGAGTCCGGCTCCGGCAAGTCGGTGACCTGCCGGGCCATTCTGAAGCTGATCCGGCCGCCGGGACGGGTGAAGGCCCGGAGGCTGGTCTTTGACGGCATCGATCTTCTCACCGCCGACACCCGTCAACTGCGGCAGATTCGGGGGAGACGGATATCCATGGTTATGCAGGATCCCAAATACTCTCTGAACCCTGTCATGACCGTCGGCCGCCAGATTGCCGAGGCCTATGCGGTGCACGGCCAGGTGAGCGCCTCTGAAGCCAGGCGCCGCTCCCTCGACATGCTGGAAGCGGTTCACATACGAAATCCGGAACGGGTCTTCGGTGCCTATCCCCACGAGGTGTCGGGGGGAATGGGCCAGCGGATCATGATCGCCATGATGCTGGCCTCCGACCCGGATCTGCTGATTGCCGACGAACCCACCTCGGCCCTGGATGTGACCATCCGGCTTCAGCTCCTCGCCATCCTGGACGATCTGGTGACCCAGAGAGGGATGGGGCTCATCTTCATCAGCCACGATCTCAACCTGGTGGCCTCCTTCTGCGACCGGGTCATTATTATGTATGGCGGACGGATCATGGAGGTCTGCCGGGCTTCGGAGCTTTCCAACGCACGGCACCCTTACACGAGAGGGCTGCTGAATTGTCTCCCAAGAATCGACCAGCGCCGGGAAACCCTGGCGGTTCTCAAGCGGGACCCCGCCTGGCTGGAGAACGACGATGATTGAGGTCGACGATCTGTCGGTCCGATTCGGTCGGGGATCCAGAGCCCTCCATGCCGTCAAAGGCGTTTCCTTTCATGTAGCGGAAGGAGACGTCTTCGGCCTCGTGGGTGAATCCGGTTCGGGGAAGAGCACGGTGCTCAGGGCCTTATGCGGTCTCATCCACCGCTGGTCCGGACGAATCTCCATCGACGGGCGGGACCAGGGAGCCCGCAGGGAGCTTTCCTTTTTCAAAGCCGTCCAGATGGTTTTCCAGGATCCCTATGGCTCCCTGCATCCCCGGCACACGGTTGACCGGATGTTGTCCGAACCGGTGGCTATTCACCGGCTGGACGATGCGGATGAGCGAATCCGGAACGCATTGAACGAGGTCGGATTGGACCCCGCTTTTCGCTTCCGATACCCTCACCAGCTGTCCGGCGGCCAGCGTCAGCGGGTGGCCCTGGCCCGGGCACTCATTTTAGAACCCCGGATCCTGCTTCTTGACGAACCCACCTCCGCCCTGGATGTGTCGGTTCAGGCCGAGGTGCTGAACCTTCTCGACGCCCTGAGAAAACGTCTTGGGATGACCTATATACTGGTCAGTCACGATCTGGCGGTGATCTCTCACATGTGCAGCCGGCTGGCCGTCATGAACAACGGTCTCATCGTGGAGTCTCTCGACGCCGAATCCCTCAGGCGACGGCAGCCGGCCCACCCCTATACCCGACAGCTTCTGACGGCGAGCCTGGGGTATGACCGGAAGGCGGTGGATGCCCTCGTTGATTTCAGAGCCGAGGAATGAACGCCCGTCGGCCCTTTCATCCCGGACCGACGACGGTTCCGGACCATCGTTAAGGACGGTGCAACCGATGAACGATCCATTAGCCCCGACACCAGCCGAACGCCACCGTCAGGCCTTCGTGGTAGACGCCCACTTCGACCTGCCCTTCGATATTCTCAACCGGCGGGAGCGCGGGGAATCTTCCGTGTATAAGACCCGCCACCACCAGCGACTGGTCGATGGTGGAATCGACCTGGCGGTGGCGGCCGTGTTCGTCGAGGATTTCTTCCTCCCCGAGATGGGGCTTCGACGGGCCCTGGATGAGATCGTTGGCCTTCTTGAGGACCTGGAGGCCGCCCCGGGTCTCGCCACGGTCTGCCGATCCATGGCAGCCGTCCGTTCCGCGAGGGCGTCGGGGCAGATCGCCCTCCTCCTCTCCCTCGAGGGGGCCGACCCCATCGGGGGCGATCTGGGCCTGCTTAGGGCCTTCTACGAACTGGGAGTGCGCGGATTGGGTCTGACCTGGAGCCGGCGCAACCACGCGGCAGACGGGTGCAGTTTCCAGGAGATCCGGAGGGGGGCATCCGGCGGTCTTACGGCCTTCGGAACGGCGCTGGTGGAAAAAGCCCAGTCCCTGGGCATGGTGATCGATGTCAGCCATATAAACGATGAAGGGTTCTGGGACGTCATGACCGCGGCAGCCGGACCGGTCATCGCCTCCCACTCCAATTGCCGGGCCCTGACGGATATCCCGCGAAACATCTCGGACCGGCAGATCGAGGCCCTGGCTAAAAAGGGGGGGGTGATGGGCATCAACGCCATCAACAAATTCCTCCACGACGATCCCGCCAAGGCCACCCTCGAGCATCTCCTCGATCATGTGGACCACGCCGTGGCGGTTGCCGGCATCGACCATGTGGGGATCGGGTTAGACCTATGCGACGGGTTCGAAAACTGGCACCGGCTGCCCCTCGGCCCTCAGTCGAGGGACGTGATCGACGGCCACGGCCGGTTTCCCGACATCACGGCGGGGTTGCTCCGCCGGGGCTACTCGGGCGAGGCGGTGGCGAAAATCCTGGGGGAAAACTTCGAGCGGGTGTTCTGCCGCATCCTTTGAGAGTTTCGGTCATCACGCAGCCGTGACAGCCCCGCCAGTGGGTATCGCCCCACGGGGAACTGGGACGCCAATGGAAGGCAACACCCCGATGGACCCAAATCCGGGAGAGGCTTCATGTCCAAACGATACGACCCGCGCATGCACACGGTCGAACATATTCTGAACCAAACCATGGACCGAATGTTCGGCTGCGGGCGATGCGTCAGCGCCCACATCGAAAAGAAGAAATCCAAGTGCGACTACCGGTTTGACCATCCCCTGACCGCGGATGAAACATCCGCCGTCGCCGACGCCGTGAATAGGATTATCGAATCGGATTTGCCGATTACCGACGCCATTGTTTCCAGGGAGGACGCCCAGGCGGAATTCAGCCCCCTCCGTCTCCCCGAATCGGCAGGGGAACCCTTACGAATCGTCCGGGTGGGCGACTACGATGCCTGCCCTTGTATCGGCCAGCACGTGACCCGCACCGCAGACATCGGTGCCTTTCGGATCACCTCCACGGACTTTGCCAACGGCATTCTGAGGATCCGCTACAAACTGGGGCCACCCCGCGGTCCTCTGCCCCCTGCCGGATCTCCCTCCCTATGCTGACCGGCAGCGGCTATGCCGCCCTGTTTCTTGCGAGCCTCCTCGCCGCCACACTCTTCCCCCTCGGATCGGAGGCCATGGTTGCGGCCATGGCCGCCGAGGGCTTCGCCCCCCTGGTCATCCTGGTCACCGCCACCCTCGGCAACACCCTGGGGGCATGGGTCAACTATCTGATCGGGTTATTCGGGGACCGTTTCATCCTGTCCCGATGGGTTCGGTTCGACCCGAAGCGGAGGGACCGGGCCGAGGGTCTGATCAGACGATGGGGCAGCCCCCTGCTCGTCCTCGCATGGCTGCCTGTCATCGGGGACCCCCTCACCCTGGTCGCCGGGGTCGTCCGCATCCCTCCCGTCCCGTTCACGCTTTGGGTGGCTATAGGGAAAGGCGCCCGGTAC
>JASFIA010000164.1:0-6029 GCA_050122915.1 Desulfobacterales bacterium
ACTCGAAATGCTCGCAATACCAGAACAACACCCGCATGGTGAGTTCCCCCTGCTGGTCGACCACAATCCGGAGAATCGGAAGCACGCCGTCGCAATCCCGGCCTACCGGATCACCAGGATCTCCCCGTCCCCCGGGCCAACAGCGGTTCCGATTCGACAGGCGTCGGCAACCCCCCCCGCCACCAATGCCGCCACCAGTTTGTCGGATTCGCCGTCGGGCAGCGCGGCCAGAAGACCGCCGCTGGTCTGGGGATCGAATAGGATCTCTACTCGGGGGCCATTTTCTGAGATGTCGAACCGGAGGTTCTCCGCCACCATTTGCCGGTTGGCCCGATTGACCCCGGTGGTCACCCCTTTCCCGTACATCTCGAGGGCTTCCGTCATGATCGGGATCCGGTCCAATTCGATCACTATGCCGATGCCCGAGCCACGGGCCATCTCGAATGCGTGTCCAGCCAGACCGAATCCCGTAATGTCGGTGGCGCCATGAATGTCGAACCCGGCCATGATCTCGGCTGCACGGCGGTTGAGGGTGGTCAACTGGTCGATGCAGGCCGCCATGGCCCCGTCGGAGACCCATCCTTTCAGGTTGGCGTTGAAGAGCACCCCGCTGCCGATCGGCTTGGTCAGAACCAGGGCATCCCCTGGTTTTACCCCGCTGTTGGTCCATACCCGATCGGGGTGAACGATCCCGGTTACCGATAAGCCGTATTTCGGCTCGTCGTCATCGATGGAATGTCCGCCGGCCAAGACGGCTCCGGCCTCGGTAATTTTGCTGAGGCCTCCGGCGATGATGCCGTGAAGCACTTCTGGAGCGAGCTTTCCTGCGGGAAACGCCACCAGGTTGATGCAAGTCAGGGGCCGCCCCCCCATGGCGTAAACGTCGCTGATGGCGTTTGCTGCCGCGATCTGGCCGAAGACAAAGGGGTCGTTGACCGGGGGGGTGATGAAATCTGCAGTGGTCACCAGGGCCGTCTCGTCATTCAATCGGTATACGCCGGCGTCGTCGCTGGTCGCATACCCAACGATGAGGTTGGGATCCTCGTTCCGAGGAAGCGTGCTGAGCAGTCTAGCGAGCCCGACCGGGTCGATTTTGGCCGCTCAACCGCAGGTTTTCGAAAGGCCAAGGAGGGTCGGCTTTTGAAATCGCTTGAACATCATGGTGGCTGTCTCCCCTGACTGGTTCCAGTTCTCGGCCGTGGCGCGGGTTACCCGCGAATCATGTCGGCGACTGTTTTCAACCCCGTGCCCAGAAAACTGTCGGTCCGGGAAAGGTACCCCAAATCCGCGGCTTCGACGAGTTCCGACCGCTGAGCGAGGATGATCCCGGCGGTCATCTCCGCCGCTTCACCGGTCAGCCCGGCGCAGTGGCGGAAATGCGCCCGGGTGCCGTAGCCGACCTTGCGGGTCAGGACCCGGCAGCAGGTGCTTCCAAATCGGCTTCTGAACCTGTCGTGAAGCGCCTTGGCGGCTGGCTGAACTCGGCCATGGCGTCGGACTCCCGCACGTGTCGCGTCCCCTAAAAAAAGCCCTATTGCCAGCATACCGGCGCTCAGGGCGCCGCAGATGCAGCCGCTGCCGCTGACCCCCTCGGGCAGACCCGAGGCCAGCCGCACCGCCAGATCCATGGATAGATCTCCTCTCAATCCCCGGTTGATGACGCTTAAAACCGCTTCGGCGCATCTGGACCGGCCGATCAAATACCTGTTTTCCGCCCGGTGCCGGACCAGACGAATGACCGTTTCCACATCGGGATCCCCTCCCGATTTGCAGATCGTTGTCGGTTTGACTGCCATAAAGGCTCCACAAAGGCTCAGGCCGCCCAGGGGACGATAGCCCCCCAATCGCCTCTTCTAAGGTTATCGATAGGCGTGACAGATATGTCTATCGGCTTATCCCTGAGAAATCCAATCGATAGTATCTATCCATTGGACTGTGCACAACAGATCGCACCGATAGGCAGGTCCGAAGGCCGTACGGTCGGTTTTTCAGGAACCCTCCCGGTATCATCCGGCGGTAGCCGGTTGGATTTTTATCAAGGCTTCTAGTATGGTAGGGATCGGTGTCACGATGGAATCGCTGGGAACCGCCAAACCATAGGAAAGGAAAATGGGTCATGACCACAAACGCTAACACCCTGACCGCCAAGGCCTATTCGGAACGCACGGGCATCCCGGTGCAGGAGGTCACGCGGCGTCTTCGGGAGGGTCGGATTAAGGGATTCAAGAAGTCGGGACGATGGGTGATTCCGGTAGACAGCTCCTCGGAGCCAATGGTTCGGGAAGCCGCCTCTCCGTCGGCGGATCGAGTGCCGGATTCCCACCTAAGCGTTGCCGAATTCAGCCGCATGACCTATCTTACCGAAGTCGGTGTGGTCCAATATCTCAAGAGCGGCCGGCTTACCGGCAGGATCGACGCCAATAGACAGTGGCGTGTAGACGCCGACAACCTGAACAATCCGGACATCAAACACTTGGTGAGATAACCCCAGAGGCGGGTTGAGATCCCCCACAGAAACCACAGAGAATCCATTATGACCATCCCGCCACGCGCCATTCAATTATTAGGCGAGGCTACCCTGGAACGCTTCCTGCGTTACGTGCGGGTCGATACCCGCTCGGTTCCCGACACGGGCTCCCACCCCTCTTCGCCGGGCCAGCGAGAGTTGGCCGACATCTTGAAAACCGAACTGACGGAAATGGGTATTGCCGACACCGAAATCGACGGCTTCTCCTATCTGTATGCCAGACTGCCGGCCTCCCCCGGAGCGTCGGAGACGCCTTTGACCCTCTGTGCCCACCTGGACACGTCCCCGTCCGTTTCCGGGTCGGGGGTGACGCCGGTGCTCCACCCGAACTATGACGGCACCCCGATCCGCTTTTCGAAATCGCCGGAGATGACCCTGACACCGGCGGATTCTCCGGAGCTGTTGCGTTTCCTGGGGGACACCATCATCACCGCAGCGGGGGACACCCTTTTGGGAGCGGATGACAAGGCCGGCATCGCCGCCATCATGGGCGCCCTGGCAGCACTCCGGGCGTTTCCCGAACTACCCCATCCGGAACTCCGAATCGTTTTCACCCCCGACGAGGAGATCGGTGAAGGCGCCGATCACATCCAGATGGACCGTCTGGGTCGCATCGGCTACACCGTCGACGGGGGCGAGATGGGCAGCATCGAGGAGGAATGCTTTCACGCCGAAGAGATCGCGCTCCATTTCACCGGTCACAACGTCCACCCTGGCTACGCCAAGAACCGGATGGTGAACGCCGGGGCCGCCGCCGCTCGGTTCGCTGCCGCCCTTCCCGACCACGACACTCCGGAGCACAGGGAGGGGCGGGAGGGTTTCGTCCATCTCACCTCGATCGCTGGAGACGAATCGGAAGCCGACCTCACCCTGATCCTTCGAGACTTTCAGGATGAAAAAGTAACGGAACGGAGGGAATTCATTCAGTTGCTGGTCGAGACCTTCACCGCCCGAACCCCTGGTCTGAAGATCGGTATGACGATCAAGGAGCAGTACAGGAACATGAAGGAGGTGCTGGCGCAGCATCCCGAGGTCATGGCACGGGCGCTGGAGGCCATTACCTCTGCGGGGCTGTCCCCCATCCCGAAACCCATCAGGGGAGGAACCGACGGGGCCCGGTTGTCCTTCATGGGGATGCCCACGCCAAACCTCTTCGCCGGTGGGATGCTGTTCCACTCCCCCAAGGAGTGGATCCCGGCGACTGCCCTTCGGAAAAGCGCCGAAACCCTCCTTCATCTCTGCCGGCTCTGGGCCGAACCCGGCAGCTGATCGCGCGATGCCATCTCATTTTGCAGACCGCCGGCCTGCTGGCGATTCGAAAGACTTCCATGACTGAACCGGTCTTGCCCCCATCGCCATTCGGCATTCCCAACATCCGCCTATTCATCGGGTTCCGTGTCTGCTTCAACGCACGGTTCTATTACCCCATCTTTACCATTTTGTTTCTGGACTTCGGACTCACCCTCGATCAGTTCGCTGTTCTAAACGCCATATGGGCCGCGACCATCGTTCTCTTCGAAGTGCCGTCGGGGGCTTTGGCCGACGTCATCGGAAGACGCAATCTTCTTGTGACCGCCGGGGCCCTCATGGTGGGAGAAATCCTCATCATTTGCCTGGCGCCGGTGGGATCCTCTCCGACACTCTTTTGGCTCTTTGCCCTCAATCGGGTGTTGAGCGGCCTTGCCGAAGCCGCCGCCAGCGGTGCCGATGAGGCCTTGGCTTACGATTCTCTGTGCCAGCACGGCATTGAGGGCCAGTGGAGCCGCGTTTTAGAGCGCCAGATGCGACTTCAGTCGGCCGCGAACCTCATGGCCATGAGTGTGGGGGCCGTTCTCTACGATCCCGCGGCCGTCAACTGGCTGTTGTCGGCCGTGGGCGCCACCGCCGCCGTCGGTCAGGAGGCCACCCTCAAGTTTCCGTTGTACCTAACCCTGGCCATGGCGGTCATCACCCTTGCCGCCGCCGTCGGCATGACAGAAACCCAGCATCTCGACCGACATACCGATGCGTCAAGGGTCAGGGTGGCCGCCGATGCCTTCAAGATCACTCTGGATGCCGGGGCATGGATTCTCAGAACCCCCATGGCAAGCGTCATCATCGCATCGGGCCTGCTGTTCGATCATGTGGGTCGCCTGCTGATCACCCTCAACAGTCAGTATTATCGAGTAATCCAGCTTCCCGAAGCCACCTTCGGCATGATCAGTTCGGGACTGAGCGTCTTCGGGATTTTCCTTCCCAAAATCGCCCGGTGGCTGACCCGACACTTGGCGCCCGGTGCCAATTTCCTCCTCTTGGGAGTCCTGCTCTTCACCGGTATCATAATAATGGTGTTTTTCCTTCCTTTGATAGGCATTCTGGCTCCGGTGTGCATTTTCAGCGTCCTGATGCTCACCAACTTTTTCACCAGCCACTACCTAAACCCATTGACCACGTCGACGCAGCGCGCCACGGTGTTGAGCTTCAAAGGGCTGAGTTTCAATCTCGCCTATGGATTGATCGGGCTTCTGTACGCGAGCCTCCTCGCGCACCTGAGAGATGGCCTGACCCCTTCCGGCTTCCCTGCCGGGAACGGCGTGGAGGAGGCGGTGTTCAGGCAATCCATCCAATGGTTCCCTGGCTATTTCCTGATCGGCTTCTGCCTCCTGGCACTCTGGATACGATGGCGTCTCAAAGACCGCCGCTGATCCTCTCTTCCTCTTTCCGAAGGGGTTTTTGACAAATACGCTGAAATCGAGCATAGGAATGGACACCGTCAACCCTTCGAGCGTCGGCAGAGGGCATCATCGCCATGGGGCGAGATCTGACAGAACCCTACAATCTGCATGAATGGATCCGACGGCTGGTATCGCCCCGCTCGGTCGGGGTGGTGATGCTGATTCTGATCGCCGCTGTTTCAGAGCTACGGTTCGATTGGATCGAGCGCGCCGTCGGTGCCTACCTGGTAACCACCAATCCGGTGCGTCCCGAATCCGGTGCCATCTGGGAAAAAGGCCATCGGTCCCTCTCCGCCCAGGACACCCTGGAGCAGTTGGTAGCCGACCGTCTGGCATCTCAGCGGGAGGCCCAAACGTCGGAAAGCTTTTCCCAGATTCTGCAAGGCCTTTCCAACACGGAACAGGTGGTCATCTCGGCGGATCACTTCCGGGAGCTCTATGTGGGGCTGCCCCCCGACCTGGCCGGTGAAATGATATCTCCCTATGCCATGATATCCCTGCTCAACCGCAGGGACTGGGAGCGAACGGTTTTTCAGAAATCAAGCGTCGGCATGACCGTCTACCTGCTCAACTCGAAAAATGGTGTTCTTCGCCAGCTAGCTCTCCCCGAGCGGCTTATCGCCCGCATCGAGCGGACTGAACAGGCGGTCGGAAGACAGCTTGAGGACATCCCGGCCTTTTCAAACCGGATTTACGATGCCGGCCGTTTTTTCGCAGCTCTCGAGGGGCTGCCGGAAGATGTGCGAAGAAACATCATCCCCTGGCCGGAGACGCTATTGGAAACGGAC
>JASFIA010000165.1:0-6019 GCA_050122915.1 Desulfobacterales bacterium
CCTCCAGGTGCCCCTCAGGGAGGCACCTGGAGGTGATGGGCTATCGACTATGCAACGGTCGATGGAGCATTAGGTCGGGATGATCTGGACATACTCTTTTTTGAAGACATCCCACTTCTGCTCTTTCGGATCGAACTTCGAGTTGGTGAAGCAGAACCAGTTTTCGTCATCCTGGCCCGGGTAGTCGGATTGATAGTAGAATCCGGGGTAGCGGGTTTCCTTGCGGAACTGGATATGGCGCAGGTGGGATTCCACCGTCCAGATGCGGTGTTCGATTTCCCAGGCGCGCATCAGTTCATGCAGGCTGCCTGCAGCCATTTTTTCGCAGTCTTCGCGCATGGTCTGCAGCATATCCATGACGATTTCGAGGCTCTTGCTGTTGGTCTGGTAGTAGGTGGCAGTACCGGCACCATACTCATGGGTGGCTTTCATCAATCGGTACATCATGCCCTCGGGCTTGATGTAGTTGGGGTTGAAATCCACATGGGTACTGAATTCATAGTTCTCCAAGAAGGTACGGACAGGCTTGTAGACCAGATCGACAAGCTCTTCATTGGATTTGGCCAAGGTCGGCTGAAAGTCTTTGAAATCGGTCGCAAAGCGGACCATCTGCTTGGCGGCGATACGGCCTTCGGCATGGGATCCGGAGGAGAACTTGTGACCGGAGCCGCCGACGCCGTCACCGGCGGTGAAAAGGCCTTCGACGGTGGTCATTTGCTTGTAAATCTTGCCGTTTCTGGCTTTGATTTTGTAAGCGTCCGGTACCCAGTCATAGTCAGGGCCGGAAACCCACAGACCGCAGCAGCCGGAGTGGGAACCCAGCAGATAGGGCTCGGTCGGCATGATTTCGGAATTCTTCTTTTCAGGCTCGGTGTCAGTGGCGCACCACAGGTTCGCCTGACCACAGGTCATGTCGAGAAAATCTTCCCAGGCCTCGGACTCGAGGTGCTTGAGCTCCTTTTTGTCCATGGTCTTGCCGAGATCGGCCAGAGCCGTCACGGTGTCCATCTGGATCGGACCACGGCCTTCCTTCATTTCGAAGAGCATCAAGTGATTCCGCAGGCAGGTCGGCGTAATGGCGGCCGTTCCGTAGGGAGCGTATTTCTCGAGCTCAGCCTTGGCGGCATCGCTGCCGGCAAACGCCTCGCCCAGACCATTGAGGGCCTTCGCCTTGAAGAGAAGGAACCATGCCCCCACCGGGCCATAACCGTCTTTGAAGCGAGCCGGGGTGAACCGGTTTTCCATCATGGTCAGCTCAGCGCCCACTTTCATGCACATGGTGTAAGTGGAGCCGGCGTTCCATACCGGATACCAGGCACGTCCCTTTCCTTCACCCACCGACCGAGGCTGGTAGATGTTGACCGCGCCACCGCATGCCACCATCATGGTCTTGCACTTGATAATGTATACTTGGTTCTCGCGAACAGAGAAGCCGACGGCGCCGGCGATCTGATTGTCGACGTTGGCGTCCAGCAGAAGCTCGACAATGAAGACGCGCTCGAGAATGTTGTCGTCGCCCAGTGCTTTCTTGGCAGCTTCGGCGACCACGCGTTTGTAGGATTCGCCGTTGATCATGATCTGCCATTTGCCGGTGCGAACCGGGGTGGCGCCTTCTTTCAGGGTTCCCAGTTTGAGACCCTTCTTGCCGTCGAGGTTTTTGCCGTCATCGGTTTTCTTCCAGACGGGCAGACCCCATTCCTCGAACAGGTGGACAGAGTCGTCGACGTAGCAGCCGAGATCGAAGATCAGATCTTCGCGAACCAGGCCCATCAGGTCGTTGCGGACCATTCGGACGTAGTCTTCGGGGGCATTTTCGCCGATGTAGGTGTTGATGGCGGAAAGGCCCTGGGCCACGGCGCCGGAACGCTCCATGGCGGCCTTGTCCACCAGCAGGACGGTCTGGTCGTCGCCCAGCCATTTCTTGACTTCAAATGCCGTTCCGCAGGCGGCCATACCGCCACCCACGATCAGAACATCAACTTCCTTTTCTACGACTTCCGGATCCTTGACGGCCTTGAGTTCGCCAACCGGTTTGTTTGGTAATGCCATATCGATTCCTCCTTAAAGGTGTTGAATTCAGAAGCGTTTCGCTAGAGACTTCAGCATGCCTTGATTGTCC
The DNA here is from genome assembly GCA_050122915.1 of Desulfobacterales bacterium. Taxonomy (GTDB): domain Bacteria; phylum Desulfobacterota; class Desulfobacteria; order Desulfobacterales; family UBA5852; genus CALNZV01. The sequence goes on from JASFIA010000165.1 coordinate 2,120, forward strand.
TAAACCTTCGGCGTGGGTAGCACGACGCCATCGGCTTCCTGGGTGGACAGCAGGCTGCTTTCGAGATCTTTGCCTTTCAGATCATCGTAAGCGTTGGCAGCACCTTCGGGAGTGGTCCGGATGGGGAATTTGAACCGTTTGATCGTGCCGTTGCGGAACTTGCAGGTCCACATGACGTCTTCGGTGCCCATCATCGGCATAATGCTGCTTCCCAGAGGCACGAAGTCGGCGTAACCACGAACTTCGATGGCCTGGGTCGGGCAAATCTTTACGCAGGAAAAGCATTCCCAGCACTGATCCGGTTCCTGATTATAGGCCTTCATTGCGGTGGGGTCGAGAACCATCAGGTCGTTCGGGCAGATGTACATGCATGCTGTCTTATCACCACCCTTGCAGCCATCACATTTCTCTTGAATGACAAAGCTTGGCATTGACAATACCTCCTCACGTTGCTTCAAAATGTTGGTGTTTTGTCCGTTCGATGCGAATGGGACAGTCCTGAAAGATTTACACCTCCCTTCCCTTTTTCTTGAAATAACCGGCAACAAGTACGCCGGTTTTCCTCAGTAATAGCTCTATTGGTTCGGTTATTCACCGATGGGGCTGATGGGGACTTGATTGTGATGAAGATTAAAGGGCTATCTAGCATGCACGCTGTATTTTTTTAGAGATTTCAGGAAGATATGCCACAAATAAGGCTAATTGAATACCATTGGTCATGGGTGTTGTCAAGAATTTTTGAACCCTTGGGACTCCCTGAAAAGGGTTGACGGGGAGGATCCCTCCTTGGAAAACCAGATCTTGATAGGGTGGACGCATCGGATACCAGATCTAGTGGCGACACCCCCGCCGATTTTTCGGACACTCCCTGTCGGGCCGGTTGACAGGATCCATGCCCGTGATATGAGTGCGGCAGTGACGACCATCGCTTCTATCGAAAGGATATCCGAATTGGAAACGGACCTGATTCCACTGAGGATCGATGAACCATTCCGTTTTGGCTGCTCGCCGGAAGTCCCCTGCTTCAATGAGTGCTGCCGGGATCTCAACCAGTTTTTGACGCCGTACGATATTCTGAGGCTGACCCGGCGGCTTGGAATAGGGTCAGGGGAGTTTCTCGCCCGCTACACCATCGAAACGGTCGGTCCTGAAACCGGTCTTCCCGTGGTCAGCCTTCGGATGCTTTCCGGTGAGGAAGGGCTCTGCCCCTTCGTCACCGACAACGGCTGCAGCGTTTACGAAGACCGCCCCTCATCCTGCAGGATCTATCCTCTGGCCAGGGCCATCAGCCGGTCCCGGGAGACCGGTGAGGTCACGGAGCACTTCGCCCTCGTGCGGGAGGCCCACTGCCGCGGTTTTGAGCAGCTCCGGTCCCAGAACGTCAAAGAGTGGATCAAAGACCAGGAAGCTGCCATCTACAATGCGTTCAATGATCGTTTGATGGAGATCATTCGGCTGAAGAACCAGATGCTTCCGGGGCCACTGGATCTTCGTGGGAGGCAGTCCTTTCGATTGGGCCTCTACGATTTGGACGCCTTCAGAAGGCATATACAGGAAAAGGGAGTGCCCCGGGCCATGGAATGTGACCCACCCGGGCAAGGTCCTCTGATTGAGGATGATCTCGAGCTGTTGACCTTCGGCCATGACTGGGTTCGGTTCGAGTTGTTCGGTATCTGATGTCCGCCCCGTCCAAGCGGCAGTCCAGGCCGCCTGCTCATTTTGACAGGAGACCCCCATTGATCCAATCGTCTCCATCCGCATGCCGAGGTTGGAAACCATGAGTTTCGCCTCGCCCGTTGCCCTGGTTTTGGGCGCCATCAAGGGAATCGGCAAACGCATCGGAATCGGTTTGGCCGATGCCGGATATCGCGTCGTCTTCAATTGGTTTGACTGGGAAGACGACCTGCCTTCATTGGCCGAGGATCTTGCTCCGTTCGGAGACGGGGTGTGGATTCGACGCACCAACCTTCTCGATCACAAGGCCGTCGGTGAATTGGTGGAGGCCGTGATCAACCATTACGGGCGGCTGGACGTGCTGGTCAACAATATCGAGCGGGGTGGATGGCCCGTGGTTCATGGCCCGTACGTGCCCGAACAATGGGATCTGGAAATGGCCACGACCCTGAAGGCCAAATGGTGGGTTTTTGATGCGGCCCTGCCTCATCTCAAAGCGTCCGGGAACGGCTGCGTGATCAACCTGTCCTCCATTGCGGGTATCGTCGGTCGATCGGGGCCGGCGGGCTTGGTGTTCAACGATGCCTATGCAGCGGCCAATCGGGCGGTGTCTTCCTTTACCGAAAACTGGGCACGGCTCGGGGCTCCCGAGGTGCGGGTCAACGAAATCATGCTGGGCTTTTTCGATACCCGGCACGGGAAAGGGACCCGTGGCTGGAAGATCCTTTCGAAGGGGCAGCGGGACGCCCTGAAGGCTCACACGCCGTTGAATAGAGCGGGCAGCCTTGATGATGTGTTCAAGGCGGTATGGTTTTTAATCCAGGATGCCCCGTTCATGACCGGAGGGGTGATTCGGCTCGACGGCGGATATGTGCTTGGCGGGGACGCCGTCGGGGACATGCCCGGCGGCGTGCTGTAGCCGCATCCCGCGTTGCGGGTTCCACGCCGCGGATCGGTGGGGTGAGGCGGAGGGCTCCCGGATGAAACATCGGGGGGGCTCGGCGTCTCACCGGCGTTTGATCTGATCGGAGGCCATCCCGAACACAAAGAGCTTGATCCACTCGAATCCCAGGAGCATGAGGGCTCGATCCCCCCGCCTGGCCTTGTCGACGGTCTTCTTGCGCACCCGGAATCGCTTGAGGAAACTGCTGCCGAAGACAAAATCCCGAAAGCCGTCGACGTTGTAGGCCGCCATGAACGCCATCTTCCCCATCGAGCCGTTGGGACCTTCACCCCGCCAGGGGTCCTGCTCGAACAGTCGGCGGACCCCCGCCCACTGCCGAGTCATATCGCGGTAGAGCGTCGCCTCTTGGCTTTTTCCCCACTCCTCGAGTGTTACCCGGTTGTCCTCTTTTTTCCCCAGGCAAAAATCCGGCGGCCGATAAAAGTAAACGGGCACAGGCGGCCCCTTGTCACGGAAGCGCAGTCCATGCTCCACCGGAAAGCTGCGGCACGTGTCCGGCCGATCCGGATAGATTCTGCATCCGTCTTCGGTCAGAAAGGGGCAGGTCTTCTCCGCATCGTCCGCCATCCTCAGCAGGACATCAGGGAAAAAATGGCCCTTTCTCAGCACCACGTCCACATGCCGGTCGATGAAGTCGTCTGAGCGGATGGAAAGCGCCTTCTTCAAGCGGACGACGTCGTAGGGATAGAGATAAAGATTGAGGTTCCGACAGCATTGATTGAAGCAGTTGAGGGCGGCGTGGCATCGAAACCGGATCGTGTCTCCGCCCGATAATTCCTGATCCCGTCGGCCGTCGGGCTGGTTTGGATCGATGGTCTTCATCGCTCGTCCAGGGGGGGCGGGCCATCGGCCGGACGGCCGCAATCGGCATGAGACTGGTGAACGATCATGTCTGCGACGGTCATGCGTATCCGCGTCCGGATCCCCGAGGCGTTTCTCAGGATCTTTTCGATGTCGGCCAATCGCCGGTAGAAGGGCGTTCGATCCAGCGGCATGGAAGGGGGCAGCGGGTGCAAACGGTCAAATTGGGCGCAGCCGGGGCTGAAAACATCTCCCCTCACCGGGTGTCGAAAGGCGCTTGGGATGCCGTGAAACCGGCAGATCATCGGGCGGTAGGGGTAGATCCCGCAGCGCCCCTGCGAATTGACCGGACACATGATCCTACTCCCGGAGGTCTCCGGGGCGGACCATGCCGCAACCGCTGAAATCGCCTTCTCGACCGCCGACCGCCGCATCAGGTCGGGCAGGGCGTCGATTCCCTT
>JASFIA010000166.1:0-5977 GCA_050122915.1 Desulfobacterales bacterium
ACAGCTATACGGACAGCCCCTTTGACGGAGCGACGCTAATCGGAAAGGTTCTGATGAATGACGGTTTCCGGGTGGGGATCATCGCTCAGCCGGCTCTGGACAGCAGCATGGACATTGGGAGGTTGGGTGAACCCGCTCTGTTTTGGGGGGTGACGGCCGGCGGCGTTGATTCCATGGTGGCCAACTACACGGCCACCAAAAAATTCCGCAACACGGACGATTTCACGCCGGGCGGGCGCAATCACCGCCGCCCGGACCGGGCGGTCATCGTCTACACCAACCTGATCCGGCGCTATTTCAAATCAACCGTTCCTGTCGTTTTAGGCGGCATCGAGGCCAGCCTGAGGCGGATTGCCCACTACGATTACTGGGACAACCGGGTCCGCCGTTCGGTTCTGCTCGACGCCAAAGCCGATTATCTGGTCTATGGCATGGGGGAAAAGACGGTCATCCGGCTGGCTGACGCTCTGAAGCACGGCAAGGATCCACGAGACATACCAGGACTCTGCTACCGCTCAAAAGCACCCCCCGAAGGCTTTCACCGGCTTCCATCTTTCGAATCGGCCGCCAGGGACGGCGCCGCATTTACAGACATGTTCAAAGCCTTTGCGGAGAACGCCGATCCCACCGGCGCCGTGGGCCTTTTTCAGCGCCACGGAGACCAGGGGCTTGTCCAAACGCCTCCTCCCCATCCCCTCTCCACCCCCGAACTGGACCGGATCTATGAGCTTGATTTCGAAAGAGACCTTCATCCCTATTACCGACCCTTGGGAACGGTGCGGGCCCTCGACACGGTTCGCTTTTCCATCACTTCCCACCGCGGCTGTTTCGGTGGGTGCCGCTTTTGCGCCATATCGGTTCACCAGGGCAGGAGGGTTTACTCGCGAAGTCGAAAATCCATTCTCGCGGAGGTCAAGCGTCTGGCTTTGCGGGATGACTTCCGAGGAATCATTCAGGACGTAGGCGGTCCCACCGCGAACATGTATGGCATCGAGTGTGATCGCAAGGCCAAGGAAGGCAGTTGCCGGAAACGTCAGTGCCTGGTTCCGACGGTCTGCCCCAAACTTGACACGGATCACCGGAGCCAAATCGATCTCCTGCAGGCTGTCCGTCGCGTTCCCGGCGTTAAATCGGTATTCGTGGCCTCCGGCATCCGCTACGATCTTCTGATGGCCGATACCCGCTCAGGGGCTGACTATTTGACCAACCTGGCAGCCAACCATGTCTCCGGTCAACTCAAGGTGGCCCCGGAGCATAGCTCACCCTCGGTTCTGGCTCTGATGGGCAAGCCGGACATCAAAGTCCTGGATCGCTTCAAGGTCCAGTTCGACGCCGCCAGCCGACGGTGCGCCAAGCGCCAATTCCTCACCTACTACCTGATGGCCGCCCATCCGGGATGCCGCGATGACGACATGGAGGCATTGCGACGGTATGCGAAAAGCAAACTGAAGCTGACCCCGGAGCAGGTTCAAATCTTCACACCGACACCATCGACATGGAGCGCGCTGATGTACCATCTCAAAAAAGATCCCTTCACAGGAAGAGCCCTTTACGTCGAAACCACCCGTCGGGGGAAGGAGCGTCAAAAAGCCCGTATTGTCGGCCGCGGCTCCACGGACAAGAAGCCGAGGACATCGGACACCAGGACCAATCCACGAACCGGCAACTTGCGGGGAGTCAAATCGCCGCGATGCTCTTGAAACGCGACTTTACAACCCGGTATGCGGCTGGTATAGAGTTCTTCAGCAACTCTTCGCCCCGTCATACGGCCGCCGCCGCGGTCCGGTTCCAATGCATCGCCTTCCATTGGACGGCGGTCTGCCGGCACAACAAACAGCCCGATTCACCCACAGGATAACGACGGAAAACGGTATTGATGACACGCTCCGGTGATCCCCTTCCATCTTTCCTCTGGCTACCCTGGAAAGATATTTTGAAGCTTTTGCTGCTGGTTTCAGGCGTCGTCTGGTTGCTGGCCCGAGGGTCGGAACGGTTGGGCTACCATTGGCAGTGGTACCGGATACCCGAATACTTCTTCACGATCGAAGACCAGAGCGTCGTTCCCGGGCCCCTGATCCAAGGATTGGTGGTCACCCTAAAAGTGACCGGAATCAGTCTTCTTCTCGCTACCCTTTTCGGCCTTCTCACCGCCTTTTTCCGGCTGTCCACGTCTTTTCTTGCCAGAGCCGTCGCCCGGGCTTATCTGGAACTCATTCGGAACACGCCGCTTCTGGTACAGCTCTTTTTCATCTACTTCGTATTGGCGCCGGTCATAGGCATCGAACGCTTCACCGCGGCGGTCCTGGCACTGAGTCTTTTTGAAGGCGCCTATGCGTCTGAGATCTTTCGCGCCGGCATCGTCTCCATTCATAAAGGACAGTGGGAAGCCGCCTTCAGTCTTGGCATGTCCATGGGGGAAACCTATCGCCATGTCGTGATGCCCCAGGCCTTGCGGCGAATTCTCCCTCCGCTGACCAGTCAGGCGATCTCTCTGATAAAGGATTCGGCCCTTGTGAGCACCATCGCGGTGTACGATCTGACAATGCAAGGTCAGAGCCTGATAGCGGAAACGTTTCTGGTTTTCGAATTGTGGTTCACTATCGCGGCCATATACCTGGTTCTGACCGTGAGTATCTCCCTGATGGTTAATCTGATGGAGAGGAGACTCAAAGCCGGCACCGGATAGCCGTTGATTGTCTCGACATGCACCCTTCAATTGACAAAGGAGTAGACCATGAGGAAACACATCACCGCCTACCGACTGTTACTGCTGATTGCTATTGCCGTGCCGGGTTTTGCCGATGCCGGTCAGACCCAGCAGAGCCTCGCCAAGGAGAGCACCATCGCACAGGTCATGGAGCGCGGCGTCCTGAGGGTCGGAATGGATATTTTCGAGCCGTGGGCCATGAGAAGCAAAACCGGCCAATTGATCGGCTTTGAAATCGATGTGGCGACTCGCCTGGCGGAAGACCTGGGAGTCAAGGTAGAATTCGTTCCCACCAAATGGTCCGGCATCATCCCTGCCCTTCTGACGGGGAAATTCGACGTTATCATCGGCGGCATGGGAATCGTTCCCTCCCGGCTCGCCAAGGTCAACTTTACCATCCCATACGACTATTCCGGCATGTCCATCGTGGCCAGTAAATCCCTCGCTGCCGGCTTTGACTCACTGGACGATTTCAACAAACCCGACGTCATCCTTGCTGCGAAACTGGGCGCCACATCGGTGATGGCGGCTAAAAAATTCATTCCCAAAGCCCAGATCCGGCAGTTTGACGGCGAAGCCCAAATATACCTGGAGGTGATCAACGGCAGGGCTCACGGAGCTGTGGCATCGGCACCGACCCCCGCCTTTCAGGCCATCGACAATCCCCAGCAGATGTTCATGCCTTTTACCGGCACCTTCACCAAAGAACCGATCGGCTTTGCCGTCCGGAAAGGCGATCCGGACACCCTCAACACGTTCAACAGTTGGATTCGGTATGTTGACAATGAGGGATGGCTCGCGGAACGCAAACACTATTGGTTTGAGGGCAAGGAGTGGAAGGAACAGCTCGAGTAATCAGGCGGAAGCAATCCCAGGGACCACGAACGCCGCTGCTGCGGTTGCGCAAAGCGGTCCTCTGGCACTCCCCGGCAACGCCGAAAAGACAACAGGGAGGCCGCCCGGCCAGCAAAACCAAGGGACAGAGGTCAGGCTAACCATTGATCCACAGAAACGCTCATATTTCCTGGCTGGACATCATCCTCGGGGCAATTCTTGCGGCCGGAGCGGCTTTCATTGCTTATCGTATTTCGTCGGGACTTCAGTACCAGTGGAAATGGCACCTCATCCCTCAATATCTCATCCGTTATGACGACAGCCTGGGTCGTTGGGTCCCCAACTACCTTCTTTTGGGATTTATCAACACCATTCGTTTGAGTGTGTGGGGCATGCTGCTGGCAACCCTATTGGGCACCATGATGGGACTGGCCAGAAGCGGGAGAAACAGATTCCGGCAGTTGATCGGGGCGGCCTATGTGGAACTCATCCGCAACACACCGCCATTGGTATTGATTTTTATCTTTTATTTTTTTGTCAGCGATCAACTCATGCCGTTGTTCGGCATTCAATCCTTCGCCGACTCAGCTTCGGGGGCCACGGAGGGGGTGATGCGGTTTTTCTTTTCTCCACCCTCCATGTTCCCGGCATTTCTGTCCGCATTGATCACGCTGGCGTTATTCGAGGGAGCCTATATCACGGAAATCGTCCGCTCCGGCATTCAGTCTATCGAAAGGGGCCAATGGGAAGCGTCCTCGGCGCTTGGGATGTCGCGGCTGCAGCAGCTGCGGCATGTGATCATGCCCCAGGCTGTTCTCCGCATTTTACCACCCCTTGCCGGGCAATTCATATCAACCATCAAGGACTCGGCCATCGTCTCGGTGATATCGATTCAGGAACTCACCTTTCAAGGGATGTCCCTAATGTCGGCCACCTACATGACTTTTGAAACCTGGATTACGGTCAGCCTGCTTTATTTGATGCTGACCCTGAGCTGTTCGATCGGTGTAGAGCGCCTTGAATCGACCATGAACCAGCATCTGCGAACCCGCTGATCCTTTACCAGGTCGTTGAATTTCCCCCATTTTTATGATTAAGGTAGTGCGATGGTTATCATCGAAAGCGATCGATGACCGGCTAGCCGCAAACCAGTCATCGGGACCTCAAGAGGGCAACCGTCGGTCTCACAGAGCGGAAAAATGCAATGAAGCCAACCGGCAAAGACCAAGGCAGTCGATACAACGTCACCCTTTCGAGACTGATGGAGCTGGTGGTCGGCATGTCCGAAGACCAGCAGCTCATTTTGTTGCAGAAGGCCGAGCAGTTGACCCAATTGAAGGGAACCCCGCTCAAACGGCCTCCCCTGAACCATCGCCAAGATCACAATGAACGCCGCTTCCCTCGGAAACCCTGTTCAATCATCGTTAATTTCACCACTAGCGGCCGCGCATATACCAGTGCAATCCTCGACATCAGCGTGGACGGCGTGTTTATTCAAACGAAGGCGGCCTTCGATAGGGGTGATGAAATTTCCATGGCCTTCTCCTATCCGGATTTCCCCGACGTGTTTCGTATCCATGGCATCGTTCGTCGCGTGACACCACGGGGAATCGGCGTTCAATTTCACAATATCACCCATTCCCAAAGAAGCCGCATCAAAGCGCTGCTCGACTGGATCAAGGGTCTCGCCATCTAATCGGTCCTTCCGTTAAGGAACCGGGTGGGCCGAGTGGTGCCCCTTTCCGATTCATCACCCCCTTCGACAATCATGGACTTCGGCAGGTTTTACCGGCAGGCCCAGGGCGGAGTTCCGGCTGCATCACACCATCGAACGTCCCACTGGCCATTGCGTCTTTCGGCACAGTGGGGGCATCTGGCATCTTCAGCACCAGTATGATTCCAAGCCCGCCAAGGGGCTTGCCGGTCAAGACCCGGCGTGATAGACGACATAGTGGTTGGGCCCGCCGGATTCACATGCCTGGCTAAAAAAACCGATGACTCTACCTGTTTTGGGGTAGCGGAGGTGATAAACGATGACGACGAAAACGGTAGCCTTGATGAAAAAAATCACACTCTCTTTTTCTGTGGATTCAGAAAACGACTCGGGGAAAGACCGAAAACAAAGCCCAGCGATGGATATCATTGTCGGCGTTGGAAGCCGGGGACTGACACCATTTGAATACGAACTCCTCGATAAGGCCGTCGGGAGCCGACTCCGTGTATCCCTCCCTTCCCATGAGTTTCATTCCTTTTTCGAGCATCTCGCCTCAGCTATTCACAAACGGCTTCCTCAACTGCCCCAAGAGCCAATTCGTCATTTCTCCGTGGAGATCGACGCCATCACAGAACCGACGCCCAAAGAAATCATCAAGGCCATAGCGGCTGCAACCGACGGCTGCAGCGATGGGGGCTGCGGGTGCGGATGCCATTGAGAGC
>JASFIA010000167.1:0-5976 GCA_050122915.1 Desulfobacterales bacterium
GGGGCGGCAAGGACGCCCAAAAATTGCAGGTCCGGCGGCCACATCCGCGCCGCCAGATCATAGGCCTGTAGATGGGCGTCCAGGAAATAGAACCAGGGAATGTCGAGATTGCTGATCGACCAGAGGGCTAGGGTGACGGCCCCCAGATACCATACGTATCGGATGAGAGTGTTGATCGGCGAGAAGCGGCGCCAGACTTGGGGATATTTGTGGGCATGCTCTTCAGCCGTCATCGCAGATACCCACGGACCCAATTGGAAAAGAATTCACCGGCAAAAACGAGCGACACGATGGTGATCAGGATGGCCAGACTGAAGTCGTAGTCATAGCGGCTGAATGTGGCCGCCAATACCTGGCCGATTCCGCCGGCCCCGACGATGCCGACGACGGTGGAGTGGCGAATGTTGGCATCCAGCCGATAAATGGAAACACCGAGATAGCGAGGCAGCACCTGGGGGGAAACACAGTAGACGAGCAGCTTGAAAAAGCCGGCGCCGGTGGCACGGATGGCTTCCATCTGGCCGGGAGGCATGTTTTCGATATCTTCCGCCAGCATTTTAGAGATGAAACTGGTACTGGCCACCACCAGGGTCAAGACACCGGCCAGAGGACCGAAACCGAATACCTTCACGAAAAAAATGGCGATGATAATCTCGTGAAACGTTCGGGATAGAATGATCAGGGCCCGGGCCACTAAATAGACGGGCCTGGGGACCAGGTTGACGGCCCCGCAGACTCCTATCGGAATGGCCAGAAGCATCCCTAAAAAGCTGGCCGCTAAGGCCATCTGAACGCTTTCCAGCAGGCCTCTGGAGAGCAGACCCCACCGTGTAAAGTCCGGCGGGAACATGCGGGTGAGCATGTTGGTGGCCCTGGGAATGCCGCTGGTAACCCGACTCCAGTTGATATCCAGCACCCCGATTGACCAGATAAAGTAGACGACGGCTGCGACCAGAAGCCCGTGGCGCAGAAGCGGATTTTCGATCATGGGGATGCGACGCCATGCGGGCGGTGTCGTTATCGCTGTTTCGGGGCCGGCGTTCATCCCGCTGCAGACTCTCGAATCAAATGGGTTTTGTCGTCCGATCGCCGGCCGGTCCGGTGATCTCCGCCGTCATCGTCATCGCGTCGGATTGTGGTGCTCCAGTCCTCTTCTCCGTAGATATCGGTCAGCACCTCCTCGGTCACTTTGTCCGCCGTTCCGTCAAAGACGATTTCACCCTGGCGCAGGCCGATGAGGCGATCGGAGAAGGCCTGGGCCAGAGCGACGTCGTGGATGTTCACCAGCGCCGGAGTACCGCGGTCGTGAGCGAGCTCAACCAGAAGGCGCATGATTTCGCGTGCGGTCTTGGGATCGAGGCTGGCTGTGGGTTCGTCCACAAGCAGGAGATCCGGCTTCTGCATCAGGGCCCTTGCGATGCCCACCCTCTGGCGCTGCCCCCCCGACAGTGCGTCGGCTCGAGTGTCCTGGTATCCCGAGAGGCCTACCCGTTCAAGCATTTCGAAGGCGGCGATGACATCGGTGGGCGGAAATCTTCTCCGATATGCCTTCCAAAAGCTCACGTATCCCAGACGACCGGACAGAACATTCTCCATCACGGTCAGGCGTTCAACCAGGTTGTACTCCTGGAAGATCATGCCCATGCGGCGGCGCGCCCTGCGAAGCTCGCGGCGATTGAGGGAGATGATATCGATCTCGTGCAGCGTTATCGATCCCCGGGTGGGCGTCACCAATCGATTGATGCAACGTATCAGAGTGGATTTGCCGGCTCCCGAGGGGCCAATGATCGCTACCACCTGAGGCTCATTCACCGTGAACCCGACGCCACTCAGGGCCTTGGTACCCGTGGGATAGACTTTTTCTAGTTCGGCAACGGCCAGTATGGCGTCTTGGTTCACCGGGAACTGCACCTCAGCTTTGGATTATTTCTTTTTCTTCGATTTGCCGACTTTGAGCCCCTGAAGTGCTTCCTGGCTGTAGACAATGCCGTTGACTTCTTGAATGGTCCGAACGTCCGCCCAGTTCTCCTTAAATGTAATGGGGATGAAGCGATCGGCCTGCTCTCCGAATTCCTCCGCAAGGCCGGTCCCCTTCCAGTCGAAGGACAGAAAGGCCTCGGTCACCTTTCGGGCCAGATCGGGATGGAGATTGTACACGTAGCCGTAGGAGGTGGTGGGAAACAGCCGAGATTCCCAGATGATCCGAAGGTCGTCCATGTTGACCACCCCCTTCTGGACCATGCGTTCCAGCACACTGGACGCCACAGGGGCTGCATCGTAGTCCTTGTTGGCCACGCCCATGATCGAATTGTCGTGCTTGCCGGAATAGGTCACCTTGTAGTCTTTGTCAGGCTCGACCCCCATGGCGGTGAACAAGGCTCTCGGAGCCTGGTTACCTGAGTTGGAGGAGGGTGTGACGTGGGCGACGTTGCGGCCCTTGAGGTCCTTCAGTTCACGGATATCCGAATCCTTGTAAGTGATCAGCTGAAGCTTGTAGCCGAAACTGCCGTCTTCCTTGCCCATGATGGCAATGGGGACGTAGCCGGCCAGATTGACTCCGAAAACCGTAGGGCCCGTGGATATGCCTGCTACGTGAAGGCGGCCGGAGCGCATGGCCTCCACCTGAGCGGCGTAGGATTCCGCCCCGTACCATTTGACTTTCTTGCCCGTTGCATTGGCCAGGTAGTCCATGAATTCTGTGAAGACATTTTCGTAGACCGAGGGGTCCTCCACCGGCGTGTATGAAAATATCAAGGTGTCCGGATCCAGCCATTGCCCGGGATCCGAAGGAGCATCCGCCACCAAATCGCCGTCGGCGTCGCAATAGCGAACATCCAGATTGCCCCGGTTGGGGCAGTCAGCGGCCGTTGCGGTTCTGAATCCACCCAGAGCCAAAAGAAAAACGGCACATAGAACGATGCCGCCCCGTACCAGTCCACGACAACTGGTTGACTTGAACATGTTTTCCTCCCCCCTTTACGGTTAAACAAGCTCTTTGCGGCAGGAGCGCCAGCCTGCCCGAATCCCTGAAAAACACCGACTCCCTATCCTCCAAGATGAAACTTTTCTGTCACCCTTGTTTATTTTTGTCAATTCCTTTAACCATAGCCGGAAGCTTGCGGGTCTGGGCTGCCGGTGAATGGCAACAGCCGCTTTCCGATGTCGAATCAAAACCTTATAGACACCCCCGCATTCGTCACGCCACTCTCAGGGGAGGCCAGGATGGCGAAATCGCTAACTGAGGCCATGGTGCGCGCAATCGAGGCCATGAGCCGTTGGCCCGCCCGCACCGCTCGTCTGTTTCATCACAATGATGCCGACGGCATCAGTTCCGGCGCCATCGTCACCCTGGCGCTTACGAGGGCCGGCTACGGTGTCGACCGCTGCTGCCTGGAAAAACCGTATCCCCCCGTTCTTGAAACAATCTATCGAGACAGGGGGGCTCTGTTGGTTTTTGCCGATTTTGCGGGCCGGATCGCCCCCTTCCTCTCCGATGTCAACCAAGGCCGAAATCTAACTATTATCTTGGACCACCATCCGGCAATACCAGCGACAGACCCCTGCGTTCACAATCTGGATCCGGACCTATTCGGTTACCGAGGGGACCGCGATGTCTCCGCCTCCACTACCTGCTACCGATTTGCCGAATGCCTGGACCCGGCCAATCGCGACCTTGCCTATCTTGCGGTGGCGGGCGCCGTGGGTGACGGCTTTTTTGTGGACGGCAGGCTCGCGGGACTGAACCGCTTGGCGGCCGAAGCGGCCGTGGCCGGAGGGCAGCTGGAAATCAGGCCTCTGCCGGGTGGCGAAGCTTATCGCTTCAGAGGCCCGGTCCACGACCTGCCTGTTGAGGATCTGGCGGGGGATCTCGATCTTTTTGGTGGGGTCGGCTATTTTCGAGGGGGGCCGGAAACAGGTATACGGCTTTGCATGGAAGGATACGATGCCGCCGCGGATCGTTCGAAGTATGACTTGATTCAGTTGCGCAACAGGCTCTACGAGGCCGAAATCGGTCGGCTGGAGGCGGGCAGCCTGAAAGTGTCGGGTCGGATCCAATGGTTCCAGGTCGCGGAGCGATTTGACGGCATCGGCGTCAAAATGATCGGCGCTTTCTGCCGATACATCCGGGACTGTGATTTCATCGATCCCAATAAATATGTCGCCGGATTTCAACCGATACCGAACACCATCCCGGGGATGGGCGTCATCGAATTTTGTGCCGTCAAGGTGTCGATGCGTGTACCAACAGCGCTGGAAGCTCGGATCATAAACGGTGAAATGCCCGGGCTCGACCGGCTGCTTCCGGAAGCGACACAGTCCGTAGGGGGGTTCTCCGACGCCTGCCACAGCCTGGCGGCGGCAACCACCATTCCTCCCGGGAAAGAGGGGATGCTCGTCGAAACGCTTAACGCTATTCTCCAGGAATGGGAGGTTTGTCAGCCATAAACGGTTGCGCCGCTAATGGCAGGATGTATCGCTCCCTGCTTGCCACAATCTATCGATCCAGCAACACAGCAACCATTTCGGCAAACCCGAACCCGCCTTCCCGCCGGGTGACCCACAACGGCGGATACTCCATGCGGTTCATGAACTTACGGACATTGGCGACACCCACCCCTTGGGGAAAATAGGCGAACATGGGCTCGTCATTGGGTGAATCTCCGACGAATACCACGTCGTCGCGAATGGCTTCCATATCACAATGGAATTGTTCGCTGAAAAATACTCGGGTCATGGCGAGTTTGTCGTAAGCGCCGAACCATCCGTTGACATGGATTGAACTGATCTTTGCTTGCGCACCTTCCCTTTGAAAGATGGCCACGATTTTATCAATCTCGGTCTCCGGCAATGACGTCATGTCTTCGCAATAGTCGATGGCGAGATCCGCTTCCCGGTAAGGTTGATCTGCCGATGTCCGGCATCCGGGAATACTTTCCAGGATTTCCTTTTCGATTCGACGCAGACGGGCGCGATCTTCCCTGCGTTCGAGTTCCGTTTTCCAGTAGCGGCGCTCCATTTGGCGTCGACCGGGATTATACCGAAAATAAAAAGCGCCGTTTTCCCCCACCACTCCGGCAATCGGCCACATGCGGGCCATGTGGTCGCACCAGCCGGCCGGGCGGCCTGTGATGGGAACGACCCTGATCCCGGCCTTGTCCAGGCGCTCCATGGCTGACAACGCGGCTGAGGGCAGTCTTCCTTCGACCGTCAGGGTGTCATCGACATCGGTTAAGACATAGCGAATGGTTGATCGACGTGCGGGAGGGAAGTGTTCAATCGGCTGCATGGCGGCACCTCAAATCAGTGAGAAAGGCAATAGCGCTCCGCCTGAGTGGGGGGGCGGGACACATCTGTAATTAGGCGGTGGCGGTCGGAACAAGAGGAATGGGTCTGGGCGGCGAATCGTCGGCCTTTCTTCTCGGATCGGTGGGAACTGGTGCTCGCGCGAGGTGTTGCCACGCAATCCGGCTCGGTTGCTGTTCTGGTAAAGACAGTATCTATGGACCCACAGGAAACGAATAGCCAGGGCGCTCCCAGCAAAGGAGATACCGTGAAGCTAAAGGGATCATTCTTCAGCAGCGATGATATTCGGCAGAGGCAACGGGCAATATAGGTTCCGTGGTCGGCCGGGAACAAGCGGCTCGTTCGGAGGCGAGTTCTGAATATCAACGTATCGATGCTTATAGGTTTTGGGCGTTTTTCAAGTCAATGTATTTTTTGGCAATTACCGGACCGCTTCTCCTGCCGATCAAAGGAATTCGTCCATATGGCATGCTCCCCGAGACCGACAGCAAGACGACTCGGGAGTTCGACAACCCGACCCGACAATTGTCCGTCCGCCTGTCAACATTCCCGCCGAAAGCGCCGAAAACCATCCGTGAGCCCCAAACAAAAAAGCGGCTCCCCCCTTGAGGCAAGCCGCTTATTTATTTAAGGTGATGTGGTCGGGGCGAGAGGATTTGAACCTCCGACCCC
>JASFIA010000168.1:0-5954 GCA_050122915.1 Desulfobacterales bacterium
GATCCGGCGTCGGCATAACCAGTAGCTTTTGCAGAAAACCGGAGAAGAACCATGACAACGATGTGGGAGAAAATCTTCGAATACGCTTCCATGCCCCTTCACGGCACCATGTCTCGCAAACTGCGAAAAGGCCTTCGACTGCAGATCAACGAGGGCAAAGTCTACGAAGCCGCGGTGCTCTTTCTAAACGAGAAATTCGTCCGGTTGACCGAAACCGAGGATGACGGCACCGCCGTCAACACCTACTATGACCTGGAGCGGATCACCTCCATCCGCACCATGAGCCCGGGCGACCACACATGATCGACCTCATTCAGCCAGGCGGCCCCCTGTGGCTGACCCTCAAGGTGGCCGGACTGGCCACCCTGGCTGCTTTTGTCATGGGGGTCGGCGCGGCATTCGCGGTCACCCGCCGCCCGTTTCCGGGCAGGGATGTGGTGGATGCCCTCTGCACCCTGCCCCTGGTGCTGCCGCCCACGGTTCTTGGATATTATCTGCTGGTTCTCATCGGCCGCAGAGGCCTGATAGGGCAATGGCTGAAAGATACCTTTGACGTGGTCCTCATGTTCACCTGGCAGGGCGCGGTCGTCGCCGCTGTTAGGACGGATGGGTCGGGCGGAAGCCCGTCAGGTGGATGCACTTCTCGACCTTTTCGGCCTGAGCCCATTGGCAAAGTGGCGGCCCTCAGCACTCTCCGGGGGTCAGAAGCAGCGGGCGGCTCTGGCGCGGGCACTCGTCACTAAGCCGCACATCCTTCTGCTCGACGAGCCTTTCAGCGCACTGGATCCGCCCTTGCGCCAACGAATGCGCGAGGAGTTGTCGCGCGATCTGAACCGTTTCGACATCCCCATGATTATGGTGACCCACGACGCGGAAGATATCGCCATGCTCGCCGAAACCCTTGTCGTCTACTGCGATGGAGCGGTTGCAGAGACCCTGCAATTCTCCCGTGAAGATATCGAGGCCAAACAGCGCTGGGTAGATGGCTACCGCCGCCAACTGGATGGAGTCCCGAATGGAATCGACGGCATTGACGATACGGCCTGCGGTGCGGAGCGATATCGAAGCAATGGTATTGCTTTTGCAGGAACTGTTTGCCATTGAAGACGACTTCACCCCCGATCCGTGCCGCCAGCGGTCAGGCCTGAACCGCTTTTTGGACGGCTGCGGGAAGCACCGGTGTATTCGGGTAGCGGAAGCGGACGCCATGGTCGTCGCTATGGCAACGATACAGATCCTAATCTCCACGGCACAGGGCGGGCCTGTGGGGCTGGTGGAGGACGTCGTGGTAAGGCATGATTATCGAGGCCGTGGTATCGGCAGCCGCCTGATGACAGACCTCACCGCCTGGGCGGCCGAGCGCGGCCTCATGCGATTGCAGATTCTAGCCGATCGCGACAACCGACGGGCTCTTCATTTCTACCAAAAGGCCGGTTGGAAAACCACGCAGCTGATCGCTCTCAGAAGAGGCACACAATGACATCGGATGCTTTTGGAAAGGAAGACGGCATCATGGGTCCTGATCGACACCGGGTATGGATCATCGACACCACCTTGCGCGACGGCGAACAGGCGCCGGGCGTCTCTTTCAACCGCCGGACCAAGCTGGCGATCGCCAGCCTCCTCGACGACGGCGGCGTGGACGAATTGGAGGTGGGCATTCCGGCCATGGGCCGGAGTGCTCGCGAGGACATCCGAGCCGTGGCTGGGCTCGGATTGAGCTGCCGGCTCACCACCTGGTGCCGGGCTCTTGAAGCCGATCTGGCCTTGGCCGCCCGATGCGGTACCGACGGCGTACACATCAGTTTCCCGGTGTCCCCCATTCTGATGGAAGCTATGGGGAAAACGGAAAAATGGATCCACTCCCGACTCCATAAAATGATAACGCGGTCTCTGGACCATTTTCCTTTGGTGTCCGTCGGGGCCCAGGACGCCTTCCGGGCCCGGGAAGAATTCTTGAGGACCTTCGTGGCGTCGGCCGCACAGGCAGGGGCCCACAGGGTCCGCCTTGCCGACACCGTAGGGTCGGCCAGACCCTTCCAGGTGGCCGACAGGGTCCGGGACCTGATCGGACACGCGGGACGGCTCTCCCTCGAGTTTCACGGTCATAACGACCTGGGAATGGCGACGGCCAACACCGTGGCCGCCATCGACGCCGGCATCCCTGCCGTCAGTGTGACAGTGAACGGCGTCGGCGAACGTGCCGGCAACGCCTCCCTCGAGCAGGTGGCAATGGCTGTGGAAACCACTGAGGATCGGCACAGTTCCATCAAGGCGCACAAGCTGATGGGCATCTGTCGCCTGGTGTCGCGAGCGACCAACAGGCCGATCCCCATTGATCAGCCCATTTCCGGCGAAGCGGTATTCAAACACGAGTCGGGGATTCACTGCGCCGGGATCTTGAAAAACCCCCTGACCTACCAGCCGTTTCATCCAGAAACCCTGGGAAGAGAAAAGGCGGAGCTGGTGGCCGGCAGCCACAGCGGATCGACGGTGCTGAAGCATTTGATGTCGAAAGCGGGCGTGTCGCTGTCGACCGAAAGAACCCAACAGCTATTATCACTCGTACGGGCCGAAGCCGTCAGACGAGGCGACGCCCTGTCCTCCAGTGACCTCCTCAGACTATACCGACACGCCCTCTCTTAACCGGCGGCCCCGCCTCCTCATCGCGGTCTGGGGTCCCACTGCCCCTCCATACCCCTGTGCTAGCCCAAACCGTATTTATCCTGAAGATGACGGGACAGGCGTTTGACCGTATCAAAGGCCTTTTCCACCGTCTTTCCTTGGTCGGGATTCACCAAACAGCAGGTTGCCGGTGCGATCAAACCCTGGGCCAGGAGTCGGTCCTTGTCGATCCCCTTCTTTGAAAGGGCATTCCAAACCGCTTCCAGTTGGCGGGAAAGGGAGCCGACATGCTCCTTTTCGAAGGCATCGAGCCCCGTCGGGACGATGCCCCAGACGATAATGCCGCCCCGGTTCAAAAACCGGGCAATGGACCTGGCATAGGAAGAAAAAACCTCTGCGTTGGTGTAGATGTCCATCGACACCACATCCATATCCAGCCCAAGTAGAAAATCCCAATCCGGGTTGCCGCAAAGATGAATGCCCCTCGGCCGTTCAATCATGGAAAAGAAAAGATCCATATCCGCTTTGGCGGCACGCTCTCCATAACCGGACAGAGCAGAGAAGAGAAACTGAAGTCCGGGTTCGTCGACGAACATAAAGGCATTGGTGTTCATCCGCTTGAGCCGCTCCAACTGGACGTTGACGCGCTTTGCCATGAATTCGAACAGAAACTGGCGGATGGTGTCATCGAAGAGAATGGGGCGCTCGTTCTGGTCCAAGACGTTGAATCCGAAGCTGATGGGACCCTCGAGCTGACCTCGGATCGCCGGACGGTCGGCAAGATCCAGGCCCAGGAATCGATGGTAAACGGTTGAAAATTTCTCCGATACATCGAAGGTGGCAGGATCATCCATCGCCTCCATGTGGGCTTCGAATTCTCCGATAAATGTATCCATGGAAAACCATAGGCGTCGCTCATCCGTATCGAGTAAGATACCGGGGAAGTGCTCCGATGCCTGGACGTACATGTCCTCGAAGTAGCTGACATTGGGCAGCTGGGGCCAGAAGGGTATATCGAGGGACAATGCGGCGGCCATGGCCCGGTCAATATCGGTGTGGGGCATGACGGCCATTGCGGTGGTGAGCAAATTCCCAGGAATCGGCATTGGGTTGAGGCTCCTTTGTCGGTTGGATGCCACGCGAGAAACTGCGCGGGGACTGACTTCAACCCGCCGTCAGATCGGAGGGGCAATGGTTACAAGAACCCGCATGTCGTCTATGGCACGGATGCCGTGG
Organism: Desulfobacterales bacterium; assembly: GCA_050122915.1. Lineage (GTDB taxonomy): Bacteria > Desulfobacterota > Desulfobacteria > Desulfobacterales > UBA5852 > CALNZV01. The sequence goes on from JASFIA010000168.1 coordinate 3,862, forward strand.
GGCTCGCTGATATCACTCACCAGCACGTCCCCCGGGTTTGCGGGGAACACGTTGCCATCGGCGCCAAGAAACTCTCCCCGGCCCTCCAGAACGGCGATGCTGAGTTGCCCGTCGATGTCGTGTGAATGGATCGGCAGTTCCTGCCCTCCCTTAAAGTTGAAGTTGATCACTTTCATGTGCGGTGAATCGTGCACCAGGAATTTGGTCATGGACTGATCGCTGAACCGGTTCTCCTTGAAGACCTCTATCCGCTTTATCATCCGGAGCCTCCTTTCGTCCCTCGGGTTCATGTGATGGGTCAAGTGAGCACGCTTTCATATCACCATAGCCATTAAACCCAATAAAACGCTGTTTTGGATTGATATAGATCAAAAAGGGGGCAATTTCCGCCGTTTCATGGATGGATGAGGAGAAACAACCGGCACCCTCTATTGCGCTGTTGCCGCATCAAATGCCATCGATACCACACGCCCCTATCGAAATCCTTGCTGGACGGACGGTTACGGAGCCGGAAGGACGCCAATGGCCATCGTGACGGGCACGCTCAAACGTCAGCGGCCATCTCAGTCTTCACGGCTGAAGGGATGGCCCAGTGCGGCAGGGCCCAGCAGCCCTCGTTGGCGGCCCGCCCTGGGGTTCACGACGACCATCACTGAAACGGTGAGCACGTAGGGTAGCATTTTCAAAACAAACGAGGGTATCACGTCGATCCCCGCCGCCTGCTGGAAGTAGAATTGAAGGGCGGTCGGACCGCCGAAGAGAAAGGCCCTCTGCAGGGCTCTGACCGGATTCCATGACGCAAACATCACCATTGCGATGGCAGCCCAGCCCTGCCCTCCGGTCATCGTTTCCTTCCACCCCGGTGTGTAGAAAAGGGACAGGTAAGCGCCTCCGAAACCGGCAAGCACTGCCCCGAAAAAGGTGCTCAGATAGCGGATGCGAATGACGTCGATGCCCGCGGCGTCAACGGCGGCGGCATTTTCCCCGGCAGCCCGGCTTCTCAGACCCGAACCGGTTCGATAAAGCCAAATCCACATGACCGGCACCAGCACATAGGCCAGGTAGGCCATCCACGACTGCCGAAAGAAAATATCTCCTATGACCGGGATGTCCGACAGCCCGGCAACGGGAATAACTTAAAGATGAACGCACGGCCGCACGCCGACGAGGGAGCGCCCCATGAAGCTGGTCAACCCCATTCCCAGGAGGGTTAACGCAAGACCCGACAACACCTGGTTTGCTTTCAGGATGACGGCAAACACGGCGTGGAGGAGGGCCAGCATCCCCCCGGCCAGGAGGAAATGATCATTGTGTAGACGATCCCTTTCCCCAGCATCAAGGCCGTAAGTCGGACTGAGGGAAACGCCGGGACGGCTCTTCAGGTTGGGTTGCGGCCCCCCCTCGACACCCACGGGCTATGACAACCGGTTCTTCCGAGTTTACGCCCGCCCATGGCCGTCAATTCTCCAACAACCGATTGGCAGCGGCGATAAGGTGGGCGGAGAAGCGCTCAATCAATCCGGATCTGAGATTCCAGCAGTGCCAGTAGAGATCGACCGACACCGTCCGTCCCGGAACAATCTCCACCAATCGTCCCGATGCGGTCAGGGGATCGCTCTGCAGATCCGGGAGCATGCCGTAGGCGTGCCCGGCGGCGATGAAACCGACAAACTGCTCAGACGAGGGGAGATAATGGGCATTGAACCGGTCGAGGGGCTGCCGGTAGAGCTCTCGGAAGAAGTGGTGGTGGAGTTCGTCAACCCGGTTGAATACCACGATGGGCGCCCTTCCCGCCGCTGCGGGCCCCGCCCCGTCCGGAAACCAGCGGGAGACAAAAGAAGGACTGGCAAGCATCCGGTAGGTCATCCGCCCCAGATAGTCCATTCGGCAACCCTGAACCGGACGGTCTCTGGCGCTGACGCAGCCCATCACCTCTCCCTCCTTCAGGAGCCGGTGGGTCTGTTCCTGGTCGTCGGACCTGAGATCCAGGACCACCTTCTCCCGCTTCAGGAATTCCCCTATCGCTTTGAGGAACCAGGTGGCGAGACTGTCCCCGTTGATGCCGACGGCGAGAACCCCATGGGTGCCGGGGA
>JASFIA010000169.1:0-5924 GCA_050122915.1 Desulfobacterales bacterium
CGGTCGATGTCCCGGATCAGCCCCCGAAGCCGCTTCAGGGACACGGGTCCGGAGGTTCCAAGCTCTTGGGCGAAAACAGACACCTTGTATTCTTCGATGCCCCAAAAAAGGTCTTCAATGGTGTCTATTTTCCCCTGGCTGACCCCTTCGTCGAGCCCCTCCAAAAACCGACTCAAGGCCTGCTGCAACGGGGCGATCTCCTCGGCTTTCGCCTTGTCCTTCACCGGCTGGTCTACGGCCCGGCGGGCGCGAATGCCGATGGCCTTGGCATAGCGGGGCAGGTGGGGCATCCTGTCCGGTCCATAAAGCATCACGAAATGCTCGGGGATGAGCGCCATCAGATCCCCGGTCAGTCTGGCCAAAAGTTCAGACAATAGGGGATTTGCGGCATTGGCGGCCCCCAGATTGAAGAGCAGGGTCCGGGTCTCAGCCACCGCCTCGAGCACCGGCACCGCCAGTTCCAGCCACCGGTTGACCGCGGGTACCAGGTCCCGGATCATCTCCCTGCCATGCCCCTCGAAATCCTCGGCCCTTCGGATGTCTTTTCGGAAGAGACTCTGGATAGATCGGGTAACGATCCGTTCCACCATCCCCGCCGCTCCTCCCGAATAGGCAATGGCGGCGGCCACATGGAGCGGCAGACGAACCTGCCGCCCCAATCGTCGGATCTCCTTGGCAAACCGGATGCGGTAGAGGGTTTCCACGCCGGCGCGGTGATGGGCGAGCGCACGCTCCCGGCTGTCGAACAGGCGAAGATCCACCGACGCCCCCCCGGGATGGGCGGAAAGTCCCGGGAAAAGGGCCCACGCCACCCCGTCGTCCATCTTGAGAGCAACGGATTCGGGCAGGTCGCCGAAAGTCCAGTCCGTTAGGCCTTCCTTCTCCCAGAGGGCCCGCTTCTCCGCGAGAGGCCGTGGATCGGGTTGTCCCGTCAGCGCCCTTTGCCTGAGATCCACCGGATCCCGCCCGGACAACAGTACCTTGCCATCGGCGCCGGTCACTTCGAAGCGCATCTTCAGATGCTCGGGAAGCGAGTCGAGGGACCATGCCTCGGCCGGGATATCGATGCCGAACCGGCGACGGACAAATTCCACCAGGGAAACCATGAGCCCCTCGGGCGCCCTGGGCATTTCTCTCATCAGGATCTCCACCGTGTTCGTCACCGGAACCAGTCTCCGGCGATAGGGTTTGGGGAGTCCCTTGATCAGAAGGGTCAATTTTTCCCTCAGAAGCCCCGGCACCAGCCACTCCGTCTCCCTGGATGCCACGCCTTTGGCCGCCGCAGCCGGTATCGACACCGTCACCCCATCGGCGTCTGCGCCGGGCTCGAATCGATAATCGACGGCAAAGGTGGACGGCCCCAAGGTTACCCGGTCGGGATAGAGAGCCAGTTCATCGGCATCCGGCACGGTCTGGATGAGATCGTCCTCGGTCACCCGAAGAAACTCGTCCCCCCGCTGCCGGATCAGCCGGTTCAGTGTCCGGATGTCCCAAACGGCGTCGAGCCGGCGCCGGTAGAAGTCGCAGAGGGCCTCTTCACCGGCAAAAATACCGCGCCGCCGCAGCCGGTCCTCTTTGTCCGCCACCCCGTCGGCCACCGCCCGGTTGTGAGCCATGAAAGGAAGGGGGCTGCGCAGATCCCCATCGACGAGAGCACTGCGGACAAACACTTCCGTCGCCCCCGCCGGGTCGATCCGGCCGTAGACGACGGGCCGACCCGGTTCGATCAGCAGTCCGAACAGGGTGACCTGCTCCCTGGCCATCACCGTTCCCCGTTTCCGCTCCCAATGGGGATCCATGAAGGTCCGCCGGCAGAGATCTCCGGCCAAGGGCTCGATCCATTTCGGGTCAATGTGGGCGACGGTTCGGGCGAAGAGCCGAGATGTCTCCACGATCTCGGCGGCCATGATCCAGTCACCGGCCCGATTGAAGAGGGCCGACCCGGGGAAGACCATGACCTCCCGCTCCCGCGAGGTTCGGAAAAGATTCTTTTCCTTTTTTTGGGCGATCTGGGATAGAAATCCACTCAGGATGGAGCGGTGAATGGCGCTGTAGAGGGCTCCGAAACGCTCCGTATGGGTATCGGCGGCGGCCGAGGGCCGGGGCCCTTTGGGGCCCAGATCGGAGTCACTCAGCAGTTGAACGATCTGCCGATGGATATCCAGCCACTCCCGCATCCGCCGGAAGGAGATAAAGGATCGTCGACAGAATCCTTTGAGACCGCCTTTGGTTTTTCCGGTTCTCGACGCCTCTTGATAGGCGTTCCAGATGTTGAGGAAGGTAACGAAGTCGCTCTCCGGGTCCTTGAACCGGGCGTGGGCCTGATCGGCAGCCTGGGTAGCGTCGGATGGCCGTTCTTTGGGATCTTGAATGCTCAAGGCCGATACAATGACGGCCATCTCCTCGAGGCAGCCTTCCCGGCAGGACTCGATCAGCATCCGGGACAGCCTCGGATCCAAGGGCAGCCGTGCCATCAGACGGCCCCGGCGGGTAAGGCGCTGCTCCCCCCCCCGGCCATTGCCTCCGATGGCCCCCAGTTCGGTGAGAATCGCCAGCCCGTCCTTGATGCGTTTCGGATCCGGTGGATCGATAAAGGGAAATGCGTCGATGTCTCCAAGGCCGAGGGCGATCATTCGCAAGATGACATCGGCAAGGCTGGATCTGACAATCTCGGGAGGGGTGAACCGGGGTCGCCCGAGATAGTCCTCTTCACTGAACAACCGGATGCAGACCCCATCCTGAACCCGGCCGCAGCGACCGGACCGCTGGTCGGCGCTGCTTCGGGAGATCGGCACCACCGGCAACCCGGTGGTCCGGCTTCGAGGGGAATAACGCGGAATCCGTGCAAGCCCTGTATCCACAACGTAGCGAATGCCGGGAATAGTGATCGAGGTCTCGGCAACGTTCGTCGCCACGATGACTTTTCGTGCACCTGTCTTGGAAAACACCCGACGTTGGGCATCGGCGGACAGACGCGCATAGAGGGGGAGAATCATGGGGGGCGACACCGACCTCGCCTCCAGCATCTCACAAGTCTCACGGATGTCCTGTTCGGTGGGCATAAAAACGAGAAGGTCCCCAGAGGGAGCATCTGCCATCAGGTCTACGACGGCCTGAACCGCTGCTTCCACATGGGTGACCTCTTCGTTGTCGTCGGCATCGAGGGGACGGTAGCGGATCTCCACCGGGAAAAGCCGCCCGGAAACCTCGATGACCGGAGCGCCGTCGAAGGCTTTGGAAAATTTTTCCGTATCGATGGTGGCCGACGTGATCACCAACTTGAAATCCTCTCGGTTTTCAAGGATATTCTTTAGTATCCCCAGCACGAAGTCGATATTGAGGCTTCGCTCGTGGGCCTCGTCCACGATGAGCGTGTCGTAGCGGGACAGCAAAGGATCCGCCTGGGCTTCGGCCAGCAGGATGCCGTCGGTCATCACTTTGACATAGGCGGTGGGAGGGGTCCGGTCGTGAAAGCGGATTTTGTAGCCCACGGAACGGCCCAGAGACTCGCCGAACTCCTCGGCGATCCGATGGGCCACGGAGGTGGCGGCGATCCGTCGCGGCTGAGTGCAGCCGATCCAACCGTCTCGCCCCCGGCCGGCCTCGAGGCAAAATTTGGGAATCTGGGTGGTCTTCCCGGAGCCCGTCTCTCCGGACACGATCACAACCCGATGGCGACGGATCGCCCGAACAATCGCCTCCCGGCTGGCGGTAATGGGCAGATCCGGCATCATCTCCGGAGTCGGCAATCCAAGCACCCGCCGGCTCCGACTGCGGGCGGAGCGCTCCAAGCGGGCTTTAAGGCCCAGCAAAGCCGATCGGGTCAGGCCCTCGTCTCCTCCACTCTCACGACCCAAACGCCTGATGACGGCCAGTCGATCCCGGGCGAGGGCGTCCGGCAGGAGCTGCATTACGGCACGCATCGATCCGGCCGGCGGTTTCCTGGGTGGGGAAGGGTCAGAAGTCATTGGCTGTCGTTCACCGTAGGTCCTACGCGCAGGTTGGCAGTGGGCAACACCGAAGATTTCGACATCGCAGGGAAGCCCATATACGGGAGGCGCCGCGATGTCAACGGGATCCCTGCCGGCGCTGAGGGCCGGAGTCGACAACCGCCATCAGGGGCAGCGGCTCCAGGATCGCTGGTCTGAATGGACACCGTCACCCCGTTTGAAAGGAGGTCAGAATGACATTTCTGGTCATCGGCGGCGATGCCGCCGGAATGAGCGCGGCCAGCCGTGCGCGACGGCTGAATCCGGATCTCTCCATCACGGTATTGGAGCAAACCCGCGACGTCTCCTACAGCGCCTGCGGCATGCCCTACAACATTGCCGATCCGGACCGTCCCATCGACGACCTGGTGGTTAGAGAAGCCCGGGTATTCCGGAGCAAGCAGGGCATCGACCTGCTCACGGGGCATCGGGCCGAAGCCATCGACAGGAATCGACGGGAAGTTACCGCCACCACTCCCGACGGCCGGTCGGCGGTCTTCCCCTATGACCACCTGTTGATCGCGACAGGGGCCTCCCCCGTCTGGCCCGACATCCCCGGAATGGATCTCGACGGCGTCATGGCGCTCAAAAGCTTGGAGGACGGGCGCCTCCTGAAGGCGTATCTGGCCGAAAAACCCGTCACGCGGGCCGTTATCATCGGGATGGGATATATCGCGTTGGAAATGTGCGAGGCCCTGCGCGGGCGGGGTGTGTCCGTCGTCATGGTCAAACCCCGTCCGGCATTTCTCCCGTGGATGGAACCATCGATGGCCGCGGTGGTGAAGGAGGAGTGCCGCCGCCACGGAGTCGATGTACAGGCGGGCCGACGGATTTTACGAATCGAAGCCGTCGACGGCCACCTGTCGGTGGTCTGTGACGACGACGCCTTCGATGGGGATCTCGTCCTCGCTGCAGCAGGCATCCGCCCCAACAGCCAACTGGCTGCAGCGGCCGGCCTTCAGTTGTCGGTTCACGACGCCATTGCCGTCGACAGCCGACTTCGAACCTCGGATCCTAACATCTTCTCGGCCGGCGACTGCGCCGACGCCTTTCACCTGGTCACCGGAAGGAGGACCTGGATACCCTTGGCCCTCAGAGCCAACAGGGCCGGCTGGGCCGTGGCGGATAACGTTTGCGGCCGGGACAAGCGGCTTCACGGCATTGCGGGCTCCGCGGTTTTCAAGGTATTCGATCTCCAGGTGGCCCGCACCGGCCTGACGGTGGAAGAAGCCGCTGATAACGGTTTTACGCCGGAGAGTGTCGTCATCAAAAGCCGGTCCCGAGCCCATGCCCATCCCGACGCCTCTGATATCTATGTCCATATGATTGGAGACCGGTTGTCGGGGCGCCTTCTGGGCGTTCAGATGATCGGGAAAGAAGGCGTTGCCCACCGAATCCATGCGCCGTCGGTGGCCCTTCACGCCCACATGACCGTCGATCAATTCTCCCGCACCGATCTGGGATACGCGCCTCCATTCGGCCCCACCTGGGATCCCATGCTGACGGCGGCCAACCAGCTGTTGAAGCGGATGTAATCCGACGGGACAAGAGCGCCGGTCATAGCCACCGCCGGCGCCTGAAGTACAGCAGCAGACCTCCGCCGACCGCTGCCATCAATAGGAGTGCGGCGGGGTAGCCCCAGGGCATCTCCAACTCCGGCATGATCTTGAAGTTCATCCCGTAGACCCCGGCGATAAAGCTCAACGGGATGAAGATGGTGGCAATGATGGTGAGCACCTTCATCACCTCATTCATCCGGTTGCTCAACTGGGATAGATAAAGGTCGTGAATCGCAGATAGCAGGTCCCGGAGGGACTCCACCAATTCCACGGCCTGCAGGGCGTGGTCGTAGACGTCGGAGAAGAAGATGCCATTGTCCGGGTGAACCAGGGGGGACTCGATTTTTCTCAGGACCACCATCAGATCCCGTACCGG
>JASFIA010000170.1:0-5918 GCA_050122915.1 Desulfobacterales bacterium
ATGCGGCGACGGTGCAGGGAGGTTTTGATTAGGACGGGAACTCACGACCGCTTGGCCCGAAAGAGTTTTGGGCGGTGCAGTCGGCGTATGCGTTACTGGACAGGCTGTCCGTTTTTGTAACATGGCATCAGTTGCTGATTTTCAGCCAATCCACCAGATGGCAGCGTGTGGTCTCCAGGTCTAGAAGCGGAGAGATGATGCCGACCCGGAGTGAGAAGCGGTTGCCGTCCCCCCAGGGCCATAGGGTGGCAAACAGAAAAGTGCCATCGCCGGTGGTGCCGGTGGCCGTGAATATTTCCTGACCTGGAATCAGACCGAACGCATTGACGGCGTGATCCTTGAGGAGATCGAAAGCGCCGGGAAGGCTGAAATAGTCCCAGCGATGTTCGAATTCGAGTATGATGGGCATGTGGACCAAGTCGTAGTCTTTCTCCTCGAAGACGACGAGGGCCAGGTTGAAGCGTTCATCCCAGGCCCAACGGGCATTGGAAGGCAGATTGAGGCTGATCCGCTTGCAGATCGACGCAAATTTTTCTATGGGCAGAGCCGTCATAACCATATCGTCGGTATGAAATCCGGACGTGAGGGAAGAAGCCGATGGCCGCCATCAGGGACATTATCGGCCGGCTTCGAGAAAACTGTAATGGGTGATTGCCATCCACTCCCGCCGTGGGCTCCCCCATTTCCCTTGAATGGAACCATCGATGTCCGGAGTCACCGGTTGTGAGTTCCCGTTATGTTTTCCGGTAACCCGATGTCCGGGATTCAGACATGATCCGCATCACACCCGATATCGTCATCCACGACACCGAAATTCATTTCGATCATATCCGGGCGTCAGGACCCGGCGGGCAGCATGTGAACAAGGTGGCCACGGCGGTTCAACTCCGATTTGATCTGTCGGGATCGCCATCGCTGTCCGAGTCGATTAAAGCCCGTCTGACAAAGGCGGCCGGAAAGCGCATCAATAATCGGGGAGAATTGGTGATTCGTGCCGGCCGCTACCGGAGCCAGGAACTCAATCGAAGGGATGCCTTGAGTCGACTCGCCGAGCTGATCGTCAAGGCGTCTGTCCCCCGGCAACGACGTCGGGTTTCCCGTCCGACCCGGGCCTCCAGAGAGAGAATGCTCGCCGCCAAGCGGCGCCGCAGTGCAATAAAACAGATGAGGCGAAGGGTTAAAGGTCCCGATGGTGGGTGACATGCCAGATGGCCCACCGATGCGGAGGCGGCGACCTGCCAATGGGACGGATGGCCCTGGGCAAGCGGACCAAGTACGGCCAATAGGTGGTGGCGGGATTGCGGCGGGGGATGCCCGGGCATCATGACGGTTGAGGGATGATTCGGTGGCGTCCGGGGCCGTCGTAGTTGAGGGTCTCACCATGGTCGACACGGATCAGTCTATGGCCCAAACCGATCTCATTCATGGACCGGGCCATGTCGATCGGCGGGAAATGGACAGGCTCGTCTCCAAGGCGATAGGTTCCCCAGTGGGCGATCATGAGGTTGCGGGCCTTCAATTCCTGAAACGCCCTGGCGGTCTCCTTAGGGTTCGCATGGCTGGATGCCATGAACCACCTGGGTTCGTAGGCGCCGACATTAAAAACAGCCAGGTCGATGTCCACCATGTCTCCAATTTGTCCGAAACCGTCAAAATAGCCAGTATCACCAGAGAGATAGAGGTTTGCGCCACTTCGGGTTCTCACCAGGTAGGAGCCCCAAAGAGAGGTGTTGGGTCCCTCGATGGGATTTCTCATTGTCCAGTGGTTGCACGGCAGCAGTGTGACCTCAACCCCGTCGATGGTAACGCTGTCAAACCAGTCAAGCTGGGTCCGTTGTCTGAAGCCAAGGGCGTCGAAAACATCATTGTATCCAAGAGGGGAAACGATCCGGGTGGATCTGGGGAATCGCGACAATGTTTCCGCATTGAGATGATCGTAGTGGCCGTGAGTGATCAAAATAAGATCCGGGTCAGGGATGCGGCTGACCGGAAAGGTCAGTGGACTGAAGTCCTTGATTCCCCAGAACATATCGTCAAAGACCGGGTCGATCAAGATTTTGAAGCCCCTGTCACGGATATAGATGGTGGCATGCTTGATTAGGGTGACGGACAAACCCGACAGGGTGGACCAGTCATCCCAGTCGATGGTCACTGGGGTGACGGGTTCGGCATGGTAGTGGGCCGTGAAATGGTTCTCGGCAAAAAGCTTCCATTTGAGGACCCGGATCATGTTCCCCTTGGGCACCGAGCTGAAGGGGTTGATAAACCGTTTGCCTCCGTGATGCTGCTTGCTTCGGGCGATGGAGGCCAGGCTTTTCCCGTTCAGGGGGATGAATGGCTGTTCCCCGCCAGTGTCCAGGCTTCCGGAAGATACAACGCTTCGGGCGCAGGCCACACCGCCGCCCATGACGGCGGCCAGCTTGAATCCCTGTAAGAGTCGGTAGATGAATCGCCTGCGGGTCACGGTGAAAACCTTTCGTAGAAGCAACGTCGTGGTGTCCAACACTTTCTCGACACGAATGGATAACCATTCCTATCAAGGGCTGCAAGACGGGGAGGACGGACCGAGACGGGCGTTCCCGGGGGGGGGGTGAACAGACCTTGCGATTCGGATTGCAATTGACTATCACATATGCCATCATAAAAAATTGTGCTGAAAAGAAGACCTATGGAAAAAACCATGGCTTGCCGTCCTCGGTATGCTGGCGGGGTATCGACAGCAGGGGAGGGTGATTTTACGCAAACGTCCTTTCGGCTTCTTGGTCAGGCGCCTTTATTGAAGGCATGCTGCCACGGAAGCCTGCCATTTCAACACAGGAGATGAACAATGACCATTCTTTCCCGATTAACAGCGGTAGTGCTGGCCGCCGTCTGCCTCCTCGCAGGCCCGGTAACCGCTGCCGCCCAGGAGTCCCCGGCTGCCGAATCCGACACCATCGCCGCAGTCAATGGAACGCCCATCACCCGTCAGACCTTTGATAGCGAGTTCCAGGCTGCAATGGAGAGAATGGCCGCTGCAGGCCAGGCACCGTCCGGCATTCAGGGGATGCTGCTTAGAAAGCAGGTCATCGATTCTCTTATCAACGAAGAGCTGTTGGTTCAGGAAAGCAATAAACAGGGCATTACCGTGTCAGCCGACCTGATCAACGATGAAATCGAACGAATCAAAAGCCAATTCCCGGGCGAAGAGGAGTTCAACAAAGCCTTAGAGCAGCGGCAGATGACAGGAGACGATCTACGCAAGAAGCTCGAGAGGCGGCAGGCGATTCAACAGCTTTTAGAAAAGGAAGTGCCTGTTGGAGAGGATCCGACGGAGGCGGATAAAGAAAAATTCTACACCGACAACCCGGAGATGTTTACCTCGCCTGAATCCGTCAGGGCAAGCCACATCCTGATCAAACTCAAACCCGACGCCGACCAGGAAGCCACATCGGAAGCCAATAAGAAGATAAAGGATATTCAAGACAAGCTTGATGCGGGAGAAGATTTCGCCGAGTTGGCCAAGACCCATTCGGAAGGCCCGAGCAACGTGAAGGGTGGAGACCTGGGATATTTTACACGGGGGAAGATGGTCAAACCCTTCGAGGATGCTGCATTTACCCTGAAAACGGGTGAGACGAGTCCCGTCGTTCAGACCGATTTCGGATTGCACCTGATTCGGGTAACGGACCGTAAGTCTGAGGAAACCGTCGCTTACAAGGATGCGGAGGCGGACATCGCTCGAATGCTGGTTCAGGATGACAGGCGAAATCGATTTGAAGCATACATGGAGGACCTGAAGAGCAAGGCCGACATCCAGCAGCCCGATAGCTGAGGGTTTCCGCGGAACCGATAAAGAATGGGGGCGAACCGACGGGATTGCCCGCCATTCGATAAAATCCCTCATTTCACATCGAAGGAAAAAGAAACCGGGGGTGCCGTTCTTTGGTCTCCCGGTTTCTCATTTATCCCGCCTTGTCCGGCTTGGGCGGGCGGGGTTTTTGTCTACCTCAAGGCGAATCAGTCCTCGGTCCAGTGAATGCATTCGGTGGGGCAAGCATCCATCGCCTCCTCGATGCAATCCTCGGGACCGCCTTCGGGCATGATAACCTCTGCCTTCTCTTCGCTCTCGTTGAAGGCGAATACCTCGCTGCAAAGTTCCACACAGCTCTCGCAGCCCACGCATTCTTCCGTATCGATAACCACTTCTTTGGCCATGGCTCATCCCTCCAGATGTGAAGTGTCGGCGCCAAACGGTATGGGCGCATTCAAGATGTGAATTTAATGGCCCTGATCTGATTGGCAAGGGAGGCGTTACACAGACGATAGTGCCGTGTTGGTCAATGGAAGATGTCTTATGGAATTTTCGGCAGCTCGGGGGACTGGGTTGGGAAGGATGAGGGGTTACTTCCCGCCGGTGATCTGGGTTTAAAGGAAAAAGGTCATGTCGCTGCCGACGGCCAGGCACTCCATCCCGTTATTATTCTCTTCGATAAGGCTTCGGCAGTTTGCGACGATGGCATCCACCTCTTCGTCGCATCGTTCCTGGTTCAGGTGGAACAATCCCAAGGTCTTGACGCCGGCCTTCACAGCGAGATCCAGGCATTCCTTGTAGGATGAGTGTCCCCAGAGAACCCTGTTTTCATATTCGTCGGGAGTGTACTCTCCATCGTGGAACAACAAGTCCGCGTCTGCAGCGAAACCGACATAGTCCGCCATGGTCTTTCCCCCGGGATGGATGTATCCCAGTTCATTGTCGGTCAGGAATACGAAGGTTTTTCCATTTTCTGTAAATTTATAGCCGCTGCCCATATTTGGATGGCTGATAGGAATGGTTTCGATGGTCACCGAGCCGATATCGAATCGTTCCTGGTTACCACCCTCATACAGAATTTGTGCCCGAAGCTCCGAATAGCGGATGGGGAAATTGGGCGGTGTCATCACCCTGGAAACCATGTTCTCAACGAATTTCTTTAAAAACAGCCCTCGATGCACCAGGATGGTCGCATCATCCATATAGAGGGGTTTGAAGAATGGCAGGCCCATGAGGTGATCCCAATGGCCATGGGTGAGGAGGAAGTGATAATGGTAGCGCTCTTCATCGATCAGGGAGTTGCCGAGTCGCCGGATACCGGTACCCGCATCGATAATGATGATGTCGTCGCTTTCGGTTCGGATTTCAAGGCAGGTGGTATCCCCACCATAAACGAGATATTCTCTGCCTGATACCGGAATCGAACCTCTCGAACCCCAGACGGTTATCTGCATACACCTGCTTTCTGAAAGCCATCAGTCTCCCGGCATCGGGTATTTCCAGAAGAGGGGTCGTTTTAAGAGCCCTGAACTCGGGTCGGAAAAAGATGTTCCGCTTTACCATGTGAAGGCAGGCGTGTCCAGCCTATTGCCCCATCCGTGAAACGGGCAATCCGTTTGGGATACCAGTGCCGGCGTGACGCCGGCGCCTCGAGATCAGCGTCCCCCCTTTGTCCGAATGGGTCAACCGTCGGAGGCCAGAATTTCGAATGAGGTGGTAATCTGGGCAACCCCGCGAACGGTTGCCGCTACCGAACAGTATTTTTCTTCCGACAGGGAAATCGCTTGAGATACAGCCTTCTCCGTCAGCCCGTTGCCTCTGATGCGATAGGAGACGTGGATCGTCCGGTAGGGCCATGGCGGTTCCGGATCGCGATCCCCGGTGATCACAATGTCGAGAGACGCTAATGGTTGACGTTTTTTTTTCATGATTTCGACGATATCGACCGCTGTACAGGAGGCGAGGGCGACCAGGAGCATTTCCGACGGGCTGACCCCTTTGGGCTCGCTGTCTCCGGAGAGAACCACACTGTGACCCCTCGAATCGGTCCCAACGAATTGATGATCATTGACCCAACGAACCCTGGCGGTTGGCATGGCTGTCTCCTATCGTATCCGTGGTTGAG
>JASFIA010000171.1:0-5905 GCA_050122915.1 Desulfobacterales bacterium
GGAAAAATTAGACATTATTCTCTGTTGTCCCCGATTTGACCCTTATGGAACCGTTTTACTCAGAATCGGTTGACGAAAACGAACCAAACGATGATCTTTGGTTTGCAAGGGGCGGGCAAGGCCACACCCTCGTCACTCCGCTGCCCCCTCCGCCCGACTCGAAGCCCGAGGGCCGTTGTCCGTCGCTTGGACACGTCCGATCCGATATCGGAGCCCCGGACCAAATCCTTGATAGGGCAGGGTATTATATCGGCTGCCACAAGTAAAAAGCAGCCTGCTGGAATGAATTCCTCAGGCTGCTCTCTCTTGGGGTCGTACCGACATCGATTGCTCGGCCGGCATTTGATACCGACCGGAGAAAAGGATATTGACTCTCAGCGGGTTTCGGCCGTTTTGATGCGATGCAGCGCACGTTCCAATGCGGCTTTGGCCCGAACGTAGTCAATATCCTCCTTGGATTTGGATATTCGCTCCTGGGCCCTTTCCAACGCCGACCTGGCCCGCTCAATATCGATATCGCAGCGCTTTTCGGCCGACTCGGCGAGAATGGTCACCTTATTGGGGAGCGTCTCGGCAAATCCGCCGCTAACAAATACGCAATGCTCGGTACCATCGAGGTCCGTATAACGGACAGTGCCCAGTTTCAGCGTTGCCATGAACGGCGTATGCCCGACAAGGACACCGAACTCCCCGTTGGTGCCGGGAGCCACCACCGTCTGGACCTCCTCGTTGACCACCGCTTTCGTGGGTGTGACAACTTCCAGCGTAATGTTTCCAGCCATGATTCTCCCTCGATTCGTTATCCGTGCTTAGGCCGCTTCTTTGGCCGCCTCAAGAACCTCTTCAATGCCGCCCTTCATGTAAAACGCCTGCTCGGGGATGCCATCGTGCTTGCCATCGCAGATTTCTTTGAATGCACGGACAGTGTCCTCGATTTTGACGTATTTGCCGGGTTTTCCGGTGAAGGTTTCCGCCACATGAAACGGCTGAGAAAGAAAGCGCTGAATCTTCCGCGCACGCTGAACCGTTAATTTATCTTCGTCGGAAAGTTCTTCCATGCCCAGAATGGCAATGATATCTTGAAGCTCCTTGTATTTTTGAAGCATCTGCTGCACCTGTCGAGCCGTCTGGTAGTGCTCATCCCCGATGAAATTGGGATCCAGAATTCGGCTCGTGGAATCCAGGGGGTCCACCGCCGGATAGATGCCGAGTTCGGCAATCTGCCGCGAGAGAACGACGGTACCGTCGAGGTGGGCGAAGGTGGTGGCTGGAGCCGGGTCGGTCAAGTCGTCGGCGGGCACGTAGACGCACTGAACGGCGGTAATGGAGCCTTTGTCCGTGGAGGTGATCCGCTCCTGCAGTTCCCCGAGGTCGACAGCAAGGGTCGGCTGATAGCCAACGGCCGACGGCATGCGCCCCAGAAGAGCCGACACTTCGGAACCCGCCTGGGTAAATCGGAAGATGTTATCGATAAAAATCAACACGTCCTGGCCTTCGACATCGCGGAAATATTCCGCGCAGGTCAGAGCCGACAAGGCCACCCGGGCGCGAGCCCCGGGAGGTTCGGTCATCTGTCCGTAAATCAGCGCCGCCTTTGGCAGTACGCCTGAATCCTTCATTTCGTGGTAAAGGTCATTTCCTTCCCGGGTTCGCTCTCCAACGCCGGCAAACACCGAAATACCACCGTGCTGCATGGCGATGTTGTTGACCATCTCCATCATGATGACGGTTTTACCAACCCCGGCCCCACCGAACATTCCCATTTTTCCACCCCGGGGAAACGGTACCAGCAAGTCGATAACCTTGACACCCGTTTCCAGGACGCGCACCTCGACGTCCTGCTCGGTAAACTTGGGCGCAGGACGGTGAATGGGCATCATCTTCTCCTGACTTACCGGACCCAAACCATCAACGGGACGCCCAACGACGTTAAGAACCCGCCCCAAACTGGCCTCTCCCACTGGCATCTGGATAGGTTTGCCGGTATCCTTTACCGGCATTCCCCGAACCAGACCGTCGGTGACGTCCATCGCAATGGTTCGGACCGTGTTGTCCCCCAGATGCTGGGCAACCTCCACGACAAGGTTGTCCTCCTCGTCGTTGATGGCCTTGTTGGTGATCAGAAGAGCGGTCAGAATCGTCGGCAGCTTTCCCTGCTCAAACTCGACGTCCACAACAGGACCCATCACCTGCGTGATTTTACCAATGTTCTCAGACATCTATTCCTCCTATACTTGTCCCCTGTACACGTTAGCGGCGGTTACCCTTTCAGGGCTTCGGCGCCACCGACGATATCCATCAATTCGGCAGTAACGGCCGCCTGCCTTGCCTTGTTGTAGGTCAATGTCAGCCGTTTCAATATGTCCTTACACGCCTTCGTTGCGTTGTCCATGGCCATCATCCGCGCTGCATGTTCGCTGGTCGACGTTTCCAGCAAAGCGCTGAACACCTGGACAAAAACGCTGCGCGGCAGCAGATCCCCCAGCAGTTCCTCCACGCTAGGCTCGCAGATGTGCTCCGGCAGATAGCCGGAATCCTGGTCACCGTCGCCGTCGGCCCCATCATCATCGGTTTGTATGGCCGGAATGGGCAACAGTTGCTGAAGCACCGGCAACTGTTTGGCCATCGTGAGAAACCGGGAATAAATGATGTAGACCTCGTCGTATACGCCCTCCAAAAAGGCATCGGTCAGTTTGCGACCGGAAGAGGAGGCGACGTTGAATCCAATTTTCCCACCGACCACGCCGATGTATTCCTCGGCCAAATCGACCGCATCCAGTTTTCTGGCCCAGTCGCGGCCTTTTTTACCGAATGCCGTAATGGAGATGGTTCTGTCTTCGCCTCCCCGCTCGTCGACGAAAGTCTCGGCAAGGTCGATCAAGTTGGCGTTGAAGCCACCGCAGAGACCGCGATCGGATGTGCACAGCACCAAATGGATGTTTTTCACTTCCGATTTAGGGACGAGGAGGGGATTCGACTCCTCCCCGGCCCGCTCCGCCAAGCTGCCGAGAACCTCGGCAAACTTGCCGGCATAGGGTCGAAATGCATCCATGTTCTGCTGGGCACCCCTGAGCCGAGACGTCGCCACCATGTTCATGGCCTTGGTGATTTGCTGGGTCTTCTTGACGCCAGAGATTTTCAGTTGGATGTCCTTGAGTGTTGGCATACCTATGAACCCCTATTCAATTTGAGGTGGTTACCGATATCCGCTTCGATCAGATAGTGTCCTTAAACTCCTCATCGTAGGCGGTCAGGGCATCATTGGCCAGTTTCTCCACTTCGTCGGTGAAGGCCTGCTCTTCCTTAAGTTTCTCGAAAAGCTGAGGATAGCGCTCTTCGACAAACTTGTGGAGACCGGCCTCGTATTTGGCCAAGACCTCGGTGGGGTATTTGTCCAGATAACCGCGGGTGCCGGCAAACAGAATGGTTACCTGCTTTTCCATGGGAAGCGGTTGGTACTGGGGTTGCTTGAGAATTTCAACCAGTCGCTGTCCCCGGGTCAGCTGACGCTGGGTGGCTGCATCCAGGTCGCTGCCGAATGCGGCAAAGGCCTCCAACTCTCGGAACTGGGCCATGTCCAGCCGAAGGGTTCCGGCCACTTGCTTCATGGCCTTGACCTGGGCGGCGCCGCCGACGCGGGATACCGACAGGCCGACGTTGATGGCCGGTCTGACACCGGCAAAGAAAAGGGATGGTTCCAGGTATATCTGTCCATCGGTAATGGAAATAACGTTGGTCGGGATGAAAGCGGAGACATCGCCGGCCTGGGTTTCGATGATGGGCAGTGCGGTCAGGGAACCGGCGCCAAGGTCATCGCTCAGTTTCGCGGAGCGCTCCAACAGACGGGAGTGGTTGTAAAAAATGTCGCCTGGATAGGCCTCTCGTCCGGGAGGCCGTCTGAGCAGCAGAGACACCTGCCGGTAGGCGGCCGCTTGCTTTGACAAATCGTCGTAAATGATCAGGGCGTGACGGCCGCTGTCGCGGTAGTATTCTCCCATTGCGCAACCCGCGTAAGGGGCAACGTATTGAAGGGTCGCCGGGTCACTGGCGCAGGCGGCGACCACGGTGGTGTATTCCATGGCGCCGTTCTTCTCCAATACATCGACCACTTGGGCGACGGTGGACTTTTTCTGTCCACAAGCCACGTAGATACAGAATATTCCAGAGTCTTTCTGAGCCAAAATGGCGTCAACGGCACAAGCGGTTTTTCCGATCTGACGGTCACCGATGATGAGCTCCCGTTGACCGCGGCCGACCGGCGTCATGGCATCCACGGCTTTTAGACCCGTATAACAGGGTTCGTGAACACTCTTTCGGGAAATAACGCCGGGAGCAACCATTTCGACACGACGGGTCTCCTTGGCATCGATCGGGCCCTTGCCGTCGATGGGCAGACCCGTGCCGTCGACGACGCGGCCAAGAACGGCTTCTCCGACGGGCACCTCGGCGATACGCCCGGTCCGCTTGACCAGGTCCCCTTCTTTGATGTGGATGTCCTCGCCCATAATGGCGATTCCCACGTTGTCTTCCTCCAGGTTGAGCACCAGTCCGAGAACGCCCCCGGGAAACTCCACCAGCTCGAGGGCCATCGCCTTCTCGAGCCCGTAGACACGGGCAATGCCGTCGCCAACAGACAGCACAATGCCGGTTTCGCTCAATTCAACCTGTTTGTCGTAATCCGTAATCTGCTCTTTGATAATTTGGCTGATTTCTTCGGCTCTAAGTTCCATTAGACACTCTCACCCCTTTTTAAAGTTTCTCTCATGTTTAGCAACTGAGTTCTAATGCTGCCATCCAGAACGAGATCACCGATTTTGGTGACAATCCCGCCGATCAATTCCGGGTCCTGCTGGACATCCAGAATGATATCCTTACCGGTCCGGTTGGACAGGGTCGCACGGATCTTGTCAACGGCATCGGAAGAGAGCTCTGTTGCCGATACCAGGGTTGCCCGGGCAATTCCTTTCAGTTCGTCGGCCAATTCCTTGTAGAACGCACTGATCTGTTCGAGAAAGGGGAATCGGCCCTTGTCGAAGAGCAGGAGCAGAAAGGCCCGCATGACGTCCGATACATTGATTTTGTCAAGGACGGCCATCAGGACCCGCTTTCGATCCTGAGCGGTATAGAGTGGGTTGTTGATGGCCTGTTCAAGGGTTTTTTCCGAAGCGATAAGGCCTGCGAATCCCTCCAACTCACTGCGGTAGTCGTCCGCCTGGCCGTTATCCTTGCCGATCAGCAGAAGTGCCTTGGCATATCGCCTTGCTATCGCCAAATTCTTCACTATGCCACCACCTTCGCTAAGTATTCGTCAACAAGCTTTTCCTGGTCGTCGGACGTGATCTTGGCACGGATAATTTCCTCCGCCTTGGCCATCGCCTTGTCCAGAATCTCCTCCTGAAGTTCGGCCCGGGCTTTGGTGAACTCATTTTCGATGTTCTTCTGTGCCTGGGCCTCCAGCTTGACCGCCGCCGCCTTCGCCTCCTCAAGGATTCGGGCCTTGGCGTCCTCACCCTGTTGGATGTACTGGGCGATAATCTTCTCCCGCTCCTGATCCAGAGTGGCAAATTTCTGACTGTATTCCGACAGTTTCCTTTCCGCCTCTGCCTTTCGGGCCTCTAAATCGCTCAGTTCATCCTTGATTCCCTGTATCCTGCCGTTCAGCGCATTGGCCGCCGGCTTTCGAAGAAGGAAAAAGAGCCCCAGGGCAAGCACCGAAAAGTTCATGACCCGATAGGTATCGGTGGCCTCCCAGCCTTTGCCGCCATGCCCCCCCTCTGCACCGTGACCGCCCTCTTCCCCATGACCTGCCGCATCCCCGTGACCCTCGGCTGAAGCGCCATCTTGATGGGCGGCGTCACCTTGATCTCCGCCGGACGACGCTGAAGCAGAACCCACAGAACAGGCC
>JASFIA010000172.1:0-5880 GCA_050122915.1 Desulfobacterales bacterium
CGGGCTTTGAAAATTCGAGACACATAAATACGCCGCCGGGCTTTAGCACCCGGTGCATCTCTTTGAACCCGGTGGCATATCGGGTGACGTTCCGGATACCGAAACCAACCATCGCGGCATCGAAATGCCCGTCGGGGAACGACAGGCGTTCGGCATCACCCTGCACGAACCGAATCTGAGGCCCATATGGGGTCTTCATAATTTTTGGGATTCCCGCCAGGATCATTTTTAGATTGATATCATAGACAAGGGAACGTCCTGTGGGCCCCATTGCCCTCGCAGCCATGACGGAGAGATCTCCCGTGCCCCCGCAGACGTCCAGAACCGAAAAACCCGGCCGAAGTGCCATCATGCGTATCGCCTGTCGCTTCCAGGCATACTGGATACCGAAACTGAGGAGGGTGTTCATCATATCGTATTTCTGGGCCACCCGGTCAAAGTGCCGGCGGACCCAGTCGGCTTTTTCCGCCGTGGGCATGGTGCGGTAACCGAAATGGGCCCGGTCGGTCTCATCGACCACGTCGTCGAGCTGCTCCCAGCGCTTCTTCTCGTCAAACCAGGTGGGCTTCTTCCACTCCACTGTCTGTCCTCCGTTTGGAAAGAAAATGGCAAGGCAATCCCATATCAGATGAGGCGTGAAATGACCACCCGGCAGCATCTCCGGAACCCGTCTACCGCCAGAACGCGCCCAGGGCATCCACCAAGAGTTTGACCGCCATCGCTATCATCAGCACACCGCTCAACAGGTCGCAATGGCGCCGGAAACGGCCTGACAGGGCAGAGGCTCCCGACCCTATAAGCAGCAGCCCCGGCAGCGTACCCAAACCGAAGGCGAGGGTCATGGCCGCGCCCGCCCCGGGACCGGAGGAAGCGAGGGCCCGTGCGAAGGCCGCGAATGACAAACCGCAAGGCAGAAGACCCATGGCCAGGCCAATGGTGAAAAGCCCGGATGCCGTCACGCTGCGGTCGGGGGATCGGATCAAGCGACCCACGCCCGGAATCCGGGATGGAGCGATCCCATTCAACCATGACGGTTCGGGGAATATTCCAATTCTGGCGATGCCGAACGCCAGGAGAAAGAGTGCCGCCGCGATGGACATCGTCACCTGGATTCTGGCGATCCAAGCCAGTTCGCTGCCGCCGGCGGCGGCGGCCAGTTCGCCTAACCCAAGACCAACCCCCCCCATTGCTCCACCCACCAGGGTGTAGGTCAGAACACGCCCGCAATGGTAGTACGCATGGCCGCGCCATTGCTGGGACCGTCCCGGGAAGGCGATGATCAAGGGCCCGCACATCCCGATACAGTGCCCGGTGCCGAAGAGCCCAAGTAACGCCATTGCCTGAAGATCAATCATGGTCATGGTGGTG
This sequence comes from Desulfobacterales bacterium, assembly GCA_050122915.1. Lineage (GTDB taxonomy): Bacteria > Desulfobacterota > Desulfobacteria > Desulfobacterales > UBA5852 > CALNZV01. Next base: position 1,369 of record JASFIA010000172.1, read on the forward strand.
GCATTCATATCATTCGCGGCCCAGAGGGGAAAGCGCCCCGGGCTTTGCCATCGATTCCAATTGACAGCCGGCCCGGCGCTCCCTTAAAAATACTCCCAGAAGACCACCCGCCAACCCGACACCGTCGAAGGGGACAATTCCATGAAGTGGCATTGGCTGACCGTTCTTACTCTTTGTCTGTTGCCATCAGCGGCGATGGGGACCGGCCCCACCCCCGGCGCCCAGCACCCGGACCCGGAGGGTCGGATGGTCATTTCGCCGTCGGACCGATGCCCGGTCTGCGCGATGCTGCCGTCCCGGTTCCCTCGATTTGCAGCAGCGATTCAACTGACGGACGGCGCCACCTACTATTTTTGCAGCCCGGGATGCATGATTACCGCTTGGCTCCATCCGGAATCGTACCTGGGCATCCCTCCCTCGAAGCGGCTAAGAGCCCTGGCCTCCGATTATTTTACCTCCCGGCACACCGATGCCAAGGACCTGTGGTGGGTACCGGGCTCCGATGTGGTGGGCCCGATGGGGCCGGCGGTGGTCCCTCTGGGCAATGAAGAGGACGTGCGCGCCTTCAGAATACGCCACGGGGGATGGGACCCGTTCACTCTCGAAGACCTTACGATCGAACAATGGGAGGCTATCCGGTCTGGAAGAGATCCATCGCCATGAATCCCCCTCTTCTGCCAGCCGCCGATCATCCTCACGCCATTCCCACCAAGACCGGAGACCGCATGGGGTTCTCCGCGGCGATCGCAGCCGGCGCCCTCGTTCTATCCATCGTCGGGTGCGGAGCGGTCGGTGTTCATATGGCGGCAACCGCCTATGGGGACTGGCCGGCAGTGCTTTCACTGCAGGAGGCCGCAGGCCTTTCCACACCCGCATGGAGTCCGAGCGGCAGCCCCTTGCGGATGCCATCAGGGATGATCCCCGCTGTCGACCTCAGGTATGTTCCCGGCCTGCCCGCGGTGGCCCCCTCCTTGACGGATCCCACTTCCACCCTGGTGGCCCGGGAGCCTGACCGATGATTCGCCCAACCCTCCCCCTTCTCCTGTGGGCCGTTCGGGACCTGATCCGCCGGCCGGCAGAATCCTTGATGCTGGTGGCCGCCCTGGGACTTTGCATCACTATTACGGGAACGCCTCTTCTTTGCGCGGAGGCCCTTAGCCGATCCGTCGATGCCCTCATCTCCAGCGGACCGGCGGCCGTTGTCCGAAGGGTTTCCCCCATGGGCTGGGATCCCCTGCCGCTTGAAGCGGTCGATATCGCCGCAGCCATTCCCGGTATCGTTTCCGTCAGACCCCGCACATGGGGCGCGGTAATGGGCCCGGATGGCCCCGTTACCGTCATGGCCGCCGACAGTCAATTGGTGGAGGCTCTCAGGCCCTTCGGCGCCGCAGACGGTCCCAACCCCGGAGAAGCCATCGTGGGCCGCCAGCTCCAATTCGCCGCGGACCGTAAAAGAATCGATCTTGGAGGGGTCGATGGGAGGCGGTCTTTTCAAGTGAAAGCCGTTCTCGATGCAAGGGCGGACGCCGTTGCCTTCGATCTGGTCGTCCTGGACGAAACCGATGCCCGGTTTCTCCTCGGACTGCCCGACGGCCACGTCAGTGATCTGGCAGTGGATGTGTATCATGAACAGGAACTGGCCGCCATGATGAGCGACCTGTCCTCCGGATTCCCCTGGACGGTTAGCATCACCACCCGGGCACAGACACGCCGGCACTACCGATCCTTCTTCGGACGGCGATCGACACTGCTGGCCGGGGCCGTGGTGTCGGCCGCCGTGGCCCTGGCCCTCCTGGTCGTGAGCACCCTTCGCGATCGCATCCAACGACGGGGGGAGACCCGCCTTTTCAAGGCTTTCGGGTGGAGCACCGCCGATCTGATCGCGGTGGAAACGGCACGCTCCGGTGTCGTCGCCTTTTGCGCCGGAGCCATCGGCAGCTGCGTGGCATATGGGGTCGTGTTCGGTTTTGGTACACCGTGGGTGACCGCGCTTCTGTTCGGCTGGCAGGGCCCCGTCCCCGACCTGGTGCTCGCGCCGGGAGGGGCCCTCGTGGTATTGATCGAAATCGCCGCATTCATTCTCATTCCCTATCTGGCGGCTACCGTCAGCCCCCTGCTGATACACGCCGCCAGACCGGCCGAAGAGTGGTCGTTTTACGACACGGGACCGTGATGCCATGGGGTTGGCCCTCAAAGATATTTCTTTCACCTACAGCCCCGGATCGCCGGAGGCGTCAACGGTGTTTCGAAGGGTGAACGCCGTATTCCCCGGCAGCGCCATCGGCTTGGTCACCGGAGAAAACGGTTCAGGCAAAACCACTCTCCTTCATCTTCTTGCCGGACTTCTCCGCCCGACAGCGGGTGACATCGAGGCCGACGGCCGGCCGGTTTCACGCTGGACGGCCAGCCACAGAGACCGCTGGCGACGCCGGGTGGGTATCGGATTTCAGCATCTGCGTCTCATCGGTGACCTCACTGCTCTGGAAAACGTCATGCTACCTTCGCTACCTCGAGAGCGGTCTCTCAAAAACCTCAGAGGAAGGGCCATGGCCGCCTTGGACAAGTTGGAATGCGCCGGGCTGGCGTTTCGGTCGGCGGAGGGATTATCGGGGGGAGAGCGCCAGCGGGTCGCCCTGGCCCGGGCGTTGGCCCACCACCCCCGTTATCTGCTCGTCGATGAGGCGTTTTCCCATCAGGATCCAAAGGGAGCCGCATTGATCAAGGCAGCCCTTGTCGGCATGGCCGAAAGGGGCGCTACCGTAGTGGCATCGGCCCACGGTTGTGATCGCGACTGGTGCCACCAGGCGTTCCGCATTCATGAACAGGCTCTGGAGCCCTTGCGGTGATCGTCCATCCGGTGGTCCTGGCCATAATGGTATCCGACGGTCTGGTCCTGGCCCTGGAGACCGGTGTGTTTCTGTTTTCATTCCAGGCGCTGTTAAATTGGAACCCGGCATCTTCCTCCAGAGGCCAGCTTCGTCTGGAGGCCAGGCACGAATCGGCAGATATCGCCGCCGGTGGCGCCTTTTGGCTTTTTTCCCTATCGACCCTGGGTCTTGTGGTTGCCGTGGCCAACCTGTTTCCAGATCTGGTTCCCGGAGCCATGTGCGGCACCGGCGTCCTGCAATCCATGGGAACGCCGGGTCCAGCTGCGCTCGCGCTTCGGCTGGCGGCATTCACCCTGTTGTATTGCCGTAGGACGGCAATCAAGATCAACCATTCCGATCCCGGCTCACCCGCCACCCTGTGGGTTGCCAGATATCAGCTGATCGTGTTTCCGGTTGTGGCCTGGGCTGTCGTGGCCAGTGGGTCTGCCCTTACGGAAATGGACGTGGACAGACCGGTCAATTGCTGTGCCGTCGTCTATGGTGCATTCCGCAGCGCCGGCGCTGCGGGCGCCTGGGCGGACGTGCCGGATCGTTTACGCCTTCTGGCATTCGGAGGCACATCCCTCCTCATCGGGTCGATTCCCTTGGTTATGGCCAGAAAAAGGACTCCGGATGTCCGTCAGGCCGCAGGGTTAGTGCTTCTGACCCTGTTTTGGATGGCGGCCTCGGCATCGGCCCTGGTCTACGTATTGTCGGCCTACATGTATGAAGTCCTCCACCACCACTGTCCATGGTGCCTGTTTCTCCCGATCCACGGCTCTATCGGGTTTCCTCTCTTCGCTGCCTGGCTGTTGGCCGGAGCCGAATCCATGGCCGCTTGCATGGCGGCAGCCCACCACAGGGCGTTTCAGCAACTCGAAGCGGTATCGCTCAGGCGGTTTCGATCTGCGGCACGACGAACGGCGGCAGCCGCGGCCATTTTCTTCGCTATGTCGTCAGCACCCGCAGTGCTGTGGCGGATTCGGTTCGGGGTCTGGCTGTAAGGCTATCGGTTGGGGTGTGACAGGGGTATGGGGGAGATGACCGTCTGTTCATGGGTGACGGGCATGGGGTTGAAGCGGAACGGATGGATGGGCATCGGCGAGGCTGTCGCCGGAGGGCGGCACCTCCCGATATTCGGGTCCGAGCCGGGGGCCGGTTCGGCGATCGCTCATGATCCGTCTGTCCTCGCCGGAGCGCCGTTCCGGAATATGGCCGCTGTAAGTGTAGATACGTCGGTCGATCCCCGATCGCCTTCCACCATTGTCGGCAGGATTCCCCCCCATGATCCACATCTCTCCGGAAACGGTTTCAAAAAGGAATCCAATTCAAGCAAGCAATTATCATTCCCAACTATGTCAACATGGCGAAGAAATATATCTATCTGATATTCATTTGATTATACATTGTACCAATTAGGATCCGCCGATCGTCAGAGTCAATTCTTTTCCCAGGAGGTTGAAACCAGTTTCCTATTTTCTGGAATGGTTTGCCCACAGACGGTCGGAATCTCTAAAAAAAACAGCCGGGTGCAGCAACGGCCGATCCGCTGCTGGCACCCGGTGCGCTAAGGTGGAAATGAGGGCCCTATTTCTTGAGGGCGTATTTATCGGCAATCACGTTATAGTAGGCATTTTCGGAGACA
>JASFIA010000173.1:0-5875 GCA_050122915.1 Desulfobacterales bacterium
GATCCAGATCGACGTGAAGGAAGGGATTGTCTTCCTTGACGGTGAAACGACCTCGGATCGCTACCGGACATGGGCTGGCGATCTGGCCGGGCGAACCCGTGATGTAGTGGCGGTCGTCAACCGACTCCAGGTCGTCGAGGATTCTCTATGGGATTTTACGCCGGCAATTGAGGGCATTCGCCATATGATTCAGCAGACCGTTCGGACATTGCCCACCTTGGCCTTGGCCTTGATTATCCTCGCGGCCTCGGTGGCCGGGGCAAAGTCCGTTACCGCAGTCTTTAAATCAGTTCTAGTGCAACGCCTCAACCCAATGATCCTTGACGTCGTCGCCAGGGCGCTGGGGCTGCTCACCTTTCTCCTCGGCCTTTATCTCGTGCTTCATGTTGCCGGCCTGACCCGACTGGCAGGGACGGTCATCGGGGGCACCGGCATCGCAGGCCTGGTTGCCGGTATCGCCTTCCGGGATATTCTGGAAAACTATCTGGCCAGCATCCTGATCAGTCTTCGTAATCCCTTTCGTTTGGGCGACGTGGTGGATATCGGCGGCCATTTAGGGGTGGTCCAGAGGGTCACCTCCCGGGGGACGGTATTGATGGATATGGACGGCAATCACATCCAGATCCCGAATGCCACCGTCTACAAGAGCATCATCCAAAATTATACAGCCAATCCCTATCGCCGTGACTGCATTGAGGTTGGCATCGGATACGAAAACGATCTGGCCGGAGCTCAGCGAATTGCCCTGGATGTTCTGAAACGGCACCAAGCGGTTCTCGGCGACCCGGAACCTCTTGTTCTGGCGGACCGCCTGGGTGCTGCTACGGTAAATCTGAAATGTTACTTCTGGTACGACGGTGCCGCTAACAACGGATTGAAAGTGAAATCCTCACTGATCCGGCTGGTGAAAGCGACTTTTCAGAAGCATCGCATTACCATGCCGGACGAGGCACGGGAGATTGTATTTCCCGAGGGTGTCCCCGTTCAGCTGACCCCAGACTCGGAAACCGATCCGGAGGAAAAGAAGCCGGCACCGATGGTACCCACCGATGCTATAGAGGAAACCTCCCCTGAATTTACCGCCGCAGAGGGCGCCGCATCAAGTGAAGCGGACACCATTCAAAAGCAGGCGGCCCACTCCCGTAATCCGGAGGAGTCCCCCGACCTGCTCTCCGATGATATCCGGCCGGAGTCCCGATCATTCTAAGAGGTTGATCCTCTTTTTTTCTTCATTGCAGGGTCTTTTCGACATGAAGGCCTCGGCGGAGACCGCCATGGGATGACGGATCGGTTACCGGCAAGATATCATCTATCTTGCCGGAAACGATTTGGGGTGTGGGGTGTTGCGGTGTAACGATTGAAAGCGATGGCGTCAGACATGGCCCCCGAGTTTCCACGGCGGATTGTCTCTTTTATCGGCTTCCGGGGGCGACGGATACTCATCCGGCGATGTTACCGTTTATTTTTCAAGGGCTGTCTGCCGTTCTTTTTCCCCTTCTGCTACGCGGTCCCGGCATTCGCCTTCACACTCACCGGTAAGGTCTCGTTTCGGCATCTTCTCAGTCATGATTTTCTCCTGTGGTGATTCAGTTGGACCGCACTGGCATGAGGCTGTTCCGCAAAAAGTAGTTGTCACCCAGATAACCCGCAATACAGGAAAGACCCCAGTCGGATCGAATCGATCGCGTATTCCGCTGCATTCCCTCGTTTCGGCCGTTGACTGTATGAGCACCCTTCGCAGAACACCTGACCGGAGGATCCCGGGCGATTGCCATGGTAGGGGCGAATCGGGGATTGACCCCATGGACCCGTCCTAACCGATCCCTTATCGTCGAAAACGGGCAGCGCAGGGCGTACCGGATCCGGCGGCAGAGGCAGAATCGGAAGCGGATCGAATGGAGCGCGTCATGCGGTGGGCGGACGGGGAAAACGATCGACGACATGCGGTGGTCCCCATTGAAGGGAACCTTCATCGTTTTGTATCGGGACGTAGAGTATGAAGTAAATGATCGGTTTGGTTGGCAGAAAACAGAAAAGAGAGGAGATCGGCATCATGACGATGGAAAATCTGCTTTCGATCGATTGGCTCCAGATCGGGTCCCACTGCACCCGCATGCTCATCGCCTACGGTTTGGCGTTTCCCATCGGTCTCAACCGGCTGATGAGCGAACAGCGGTTCGGGCTCCGCACCTTTCCATTGGTCTCGGTCGTGTCCTGCGGATTCATGCTGGTGGGCATATCAACCATAGACAGCACCGGCGGCGAGGCCAGGGTCATTCAGGGGATCCTTTCCGGTATCGGATTTATCGGTGGGGGGGCGATCTTCAAGGGGAAAGACCATGTGGTCGGCATGATTTCGGCCGCGAGCATCTGGAACATGGGGGCCATCGGGGTTGCGGTGGCCTTCAACCGGCTGGAGATAGCCATCTTGTTGAGTCTCATCAATATCCTCACCCTGATGATGGTCGGCCAGATGAAAGAAAAAATACATGAGGAGGTTGCCGACGCCTCGGGGGAGGATCGCGGAGATTAACGGTCTTTCGCCGCATAGAACCCCTCAGGGGCGCCAGAAATGCCGATGGGATGGCTTCCCGGGCGGACACCGGCAGGAATGCTCATTTCTCTCCGGCGTTGGCGCACTCCGGGAACAGAAGCCCATTGAATGCAAATGACCGTTGTGTTTTCGGGCGGCAGTCTTATCGTACTGTCGATAGGACACCACACACCTTCCATCATCCGTTACGGGAGTAGCCATGCACAGTGACCATTCCAGCGAGCGCCCACCGATTCAAGAACCACCCAACCGGCCGTCGAAGCCGCCGGTTGAGGAACCCGGTGCCCCTGGAGATCGGGGGGTGCCCCCCAACGACCCACCGGTAATCGAGCCGCCGAATTCTCCTCGCAGACCCCCTGTCGAGCCCCCACCGGAGGATCCGACCGGAAACCGCCTCGAAGATGCTGCGCCGGGCCAGTTTGGAAGGGTGGATCGCCTTCAGGCCCGTCATCGATCCCCAAGCCTTATCGGCGCTCACATGCGCCAAACGGCCGCCATTTGGCTGCTGGCTGGTGCACCGCTAACAAAGCCCCGGGCCGCTCCATCGCAACCATAAGGAGAAAGCACCGTGACGGCACGTCCCTCATCAACCCAGTCGTTTTCACTGTCGGCGCTGATCCGACGGCTTATCCCTATCGGTCTTCTCCTGGTCACGACGGCATGCGGCGGCAACCGGCTGACCCGGCAGGATCTGCATCAGGCCTATCAGCAGGCCCTTGCCTCGACCGAGACCAGGGCCCGGGCCGACTGGAAGGCGAATCCCGATGCACTGGATGCCGCCGTCGGCCGGCTTCGACACTATTTCGAAGAGGTTACCCGCGCTAGCGTCGAGGGCATGACTCGGCAGGTCTACGCCGAAGACGCCTATATGTGCGACACTCTCCACATCGCCCAGGGAGCCGGCGAGATCGAAGCCTATTTCCTGAAGACAGCCGACCGCGTCGATTCCATGACAGTGACGATCATCGATTACAGCACTTCCGGCCGGGAGGTATTCACACGCTGGACGATGACCATCGATGCCCCGGAGCTCTCAGGCGGTCAGCCGGTGACCACCTACGGCATCTCCCACTTCCGGTTCGATGGGGACGGGAAAGTGATCCTGCACCAGGATTTCTGGGATGCTTCCGCGGGGTTTTACGAGCACCTCCCGGTGCTGGGGTGGATCATTCCCCGGATTCGCGGCAGCCTGTAGACCGACCGAGATGCGATACCATCACTTGCAGAATGGATAGGGCAGTCCGGAAAGGATACTGACCAGATGGGAAGCGCCCGCGAAAAAAAAGCCCGACATCTGATTCTGGTATTCGGTGATCAGCTTGACGAGGGGAGTGCGGCGTTTGACGGCTTCGATCCCGACGAGGATGCCGTTTTGATGATGGAAGTCACGGAAGAGGCCACCTATATCCCCCAGCACAAATTGCGGCTTGCCTTTTTCTTCTCCGCCATGCGCCATTTTTCAGACGGCTTGAAAGACCGCGGATACACCGTCTACTACGCGGAGCTCGATGATCCCAACAATCGAGGGAGCTTTGAAGGGGAAATCCGCCGGTGGGTCCACAAGATCCGACCGGAGGAGATCATATGTGTTCGCCCCGGCGATTTCCGGGTGCTCGACACCCTCCGGAGGACGGGAGACGACCTGGATTGCAAAATCGATGTCCGGTCGGATCGCCACTTTCTCTCCTCGACCGAGGAGTTCAGGGCCTTCGCCGAGGGCCGCAAATCCCTGTTGCTGGAAACCTTCTACCGGAAAATGAGAAAAGACCGCGATGTTCTGATGCGAGGCAAGAAGCCGGTGAAGGGGCAGTGGAATTTCGACAAGGACAACCGGGGGGGTTTTGGTAAAAAAGGGCCGCCACGGATCAAATCGCCACGCTCTTTTCGTCCGGACCCAACCACCCGGGAGGTCATGGACATGGTGGAGCGCCGATTCCCGGACAGCCCTGGCCGCCTCACCCATTTCGACTATCCGGTCACCCGCCGGCATGCACTGGAAGCCCTGAGGGATTTCCTGGACCACCGGCTCGCGCATTTCGGTACCTATCAGGACGCCATGGTCTCAAACCACCCCTACCTTTACCATTCCCGACTGTCCTGCGTGCTAAACGCCCACCTTCTCAATCCCCGGAAAGCCATCGACGGGGCGGTGCAGGCCCACGAGGCAGGCGGCGTCCCGATCAACTCCACCGAGGGGTTCGTTCGTCAAATCCTCGGGTGGAGGGAATTCGTCCTGGGAATCTATTGGCTGAAAATGCCGGATTACGCGGAGATGAACCACCTGGAAGCCGATCTGCCCATGCCCGCCTTCATGTGGACGGGCGAGACCGAGATGAATTGCCTCCGGCAGTGCGTGAACCAGTTGATCGATCACGCCTATGCCCATCACATTCAGCGTTTGATGGTGATGGGGCTTTTCTCCCTGCTTCTGGGGGTGCGACCCTATGATGTTCATCGATGGCATCTGTCCATGTACATCGACGCCATCGACTGGGTCTCCCTTCCCAATGTTCTCGGGATGAGTCAATACGGCGACGGTGGGATCATCGGAACCAAACCCTACTGCGCATCGGGAAGCTATATCGATAAGATGAGCGACTACTGCTCCGATTGCCCCTACACGCCCAAAGATCCGGTTTCAGACGGCGCCTGCCCCTTCACCACCCTCTACTGGGACTTCCTGTTCAGAAACCGCCACCGACTGAAGAACAACCCCCGCATGGGACTGCAGTTCAAGAACCTGGACCGGAAAAGCGATTCGGACCGAAGGCAAATCCGCAAGAAGGCGGACCGATTGAAAACCGAATTCACCCGGGAAACCTATCTGTGACCCCCCCTGTGAATGAAGAGCGAATCCGACGACTGAACGACGAAGGTATCGACATACGCAAAGCTCCGTCTCCGCGGCGGCCTTTAGAGTCCGGGTTCTCCTTCATCGCTGTAACGAAGCCCCGCGAATTCGGCCAAGGCGTGTTCACCTTCGATCGGTGAGCACGAAGCGCCATTTTGATTTTGGATCAATGTCGCCATTGGGTTAGTTATTGCTGTATAGCTAATGATAAAAACCCGTCAGCCAACGCCATATCAACAAGACGGCTCTCCACGGTTGGCCGTTGGCCACTGAAACCAATGGAAAACGAGTCGTCGACTCCGATACAAACGGTTGCGGTTATCTATAAAGCTCCAGATGGCCCAAATCGAAAGGCCCATGGGTGTCGGATCGGATGCCGGGCGGCTGTCTGAGCCATTTAGGCCGTGTTGAGACGGTTGCCACCTGAGGGTTTCGGATTCCTCGATTTTGCCTGTCAGACAATATGTTCT
>JASFIA010000174.1:0-5856 GCA_050122915.1 Desulfobacterales bacterium
CCCCCCCTTCTGCCGGTCAATGGTCGTGGAGACATCAGACTGTTATTTCGAGGGCAAATGGGCTATCATGGCCTCCATTCGCCACCGATAGCGGATCCGTAGTTCAACGCAACGCTCACAATCCTAGCGACCGGAATGACAATGCCTGGGTCAATAACGCACAAGGGCGCCCACGCCGTCCCCTCCCCAAGGGATTGCGGGTCATCCTGTGGGAGATCGGCAATCGAGGTGGCACCGCCCCGGGATCCCTGCTGCGGCCGCCCCCTGGCCGAGCCACGGGCTTCGGACCCCATCCCCGGCTACATCCTGTGGCATTTCGTGGACACGTTTCACCCCACGCCGGCCGGCCCGATCCCACGGATCAAATCCACCTGGCAACACCAGGACTGGGCGGGAACCCTGGCCGTTCGTCTCGGCATCGGCCGTTTTCGCTACGAGATCGCTCCAGGCCTTTACGCTGTCGGCTCTCCCGGACCGGAAGACCCCGTTCTGGTGACCGCCAACTTCAAACTCACCTTTGACAGTCTCCGCCGGGCGCTTGCGGGGCGGAATGCCTGGATTCTCGTACTGAACACCCATGGGATCAACGTTTGGTGCGCCGCCGGGAAAGGGACCTTTTCGACCGAGGAAATCATCCGCCGGGTGAAAGCCGCCGACCTGGAGAAAATCGTCAGCCGCCGCCAGTTGATCGTCCCCCAGCTTGGCGCTATCGGCGTGGCGGCACACAAAGTAAGAAAAGGCTGCGCTTTCAAGGTCATCTGGGGGCCGATTCGTGCCAGGGATCTGGGTGCATTTCTGGACTCTGGGTGTGAGGCGTCCCCCGACATGCGGCAGGTGACCTTTGGCTTTCTGGAACGGCTGGTGCTGGTACCGGTGGAGATCAATAATCTGGCAAAACCGTTTTTATGGCTGCTGGCGAGCCTCTTTCTTCTTTCTGGCATAGGGGTCGGTTTTTTTTCGCTCTCAGCCGCCGTAACGCGCACCGTGATGGGGCTCACCGCAGGGATTGCCGGTATCGCCGCCGGAGCAGTGATCGCCCCCCTGCTGCTGCCGTGGCTGCCCGGTCGACCTTTTGCCCTGAAAGGCGCCGTCACGGGGGCTGCCGCGGGCATTCTTGTGGCGATAGGGTTCTGGCAAAGCGCCGTATGGCCGGAGCGCCTCGCGCTTGTTCTATTCACAACGGCCGTCAGCAGCTTTTTGACCATGAATTTCACGGGCTCGACCCCATTCACCTCGCCCACCGGAGTCGAAAAGGAAATGCGCAGAGCCATTCCCTGCCAGACAGCAGCCGCTGGGATAGGGGTTGCGGCATGGGTGTTTTCCGGGTTTCTGCGGTGACGGAAAAAGTGGATAGACGCCACAGGGATTGCCATAACCACGCCCAACGCGGTTCTTGCTGATGGCGGTATCGGGGAGAAAGGCGGAAGGACATGAAAACGTTTCGGTATATCGACGATGTGGCCACTCTCGAGATCAACCCGGAGGCCTGCATCGGCTGTGGAATGTGCGCCGAGGTCTGCCCCCACGCCGTGTTTTTGCTTGAAAACCGGAAAGCCAGGATAGCGGACAAGAACGGATGCATGGAATGCGGCGCCTGCGCCACCAACTGTCCGACCGAAGCCGTCCGTGTGACCCCCGGCGTCGGGTGCGCCAGCTACATCATCCAGGGCTGGATCAAAGGAAAAGACAATGCTTCCTGCTGCTGCTGACCGGCCGCCCCCCTCCTCACAAACAGCGATCAATACCAACAGCCGCCCCCTCTTCGGATACCGTTCTTAAATGGGAATCGTCGCCGCCGCATCTGTGGTTTTCCCCTAATGGCAGCGCCTCTATGACCGATCTTCAGGCGCCACTTCACTCAAGGCAACGGATACGCCCCTCTGGTGTCTCCACGGAATCTATGATTGAAAATTTAAAGTATTTTCAAAAGTCTACCATCCATTTTGGATTGACAACCATGACCGCTCCCATTAAAATGATGCTGTTTGGAGTCCACCGATGAGTGTTGTAATCCTTTGATATCGTAACCACCCATGAAAAAACCGACTTATGAAGACTTGGAAAGGCGACTCCACGACCTCGAGGAGGAGCGTCGATGCGGCACCGAAGGATGCAGAAGGGTAGAAGATAGCGCTCACTCCCGCGATTACTGCTGTCGACTACTTTTTGACTATACCAACGATGCCGTTTTCATTGAAAACGAGAAAGAGGAAATTCTCGACGTCAACCATAAAGCCTGCGAGCTGATCGGTTACTCCCCTGAGGAATTGACCCGAATGCGGGCCATCGATATCCAAGCCCCTGAGTGCCGAGGCAAGCTGCCCGGAATTCTCGGGCCGGAGAGCCCCGCCCATATCACTAAGCCTTTCGAATCCGTCTTTCTTCACAAGGATGGTACTCGAATTCCCGTCGAAATTACCAATTCCCGACTGGCTTGCAACGATCTGATCCTGAGGATCGTCCACGACGTCACGGCGCGCAAAAAGGCTGAGGAGGCTCTGCGAAGAAGTGAAGCCAAATTCCGCAATCTCACCGATTTTGCCCCGATATCCATATCTATCCTCAGACCGGACCGGTTTTTCTACGTCAACAAAGCCTGGGAGAAACTGACTGGCTACAGCCATTTAGAAGCATTGTCTATGAGTCCCCTGGATGTGGTGCATCCGGAAATGAGGGACATGGTCATGCAACGGGCCAAAAGCCGGCTGAAAGGCGAAACAGCACCCGATCGCTACAGGTTGAAATACATCACGAAGTCGGGAGCGGTGAAATGGGGCGACTTCATGGCCACGCTGATCGATCTTGACGGCAACCCGGCTATTCTGACGGTCGTCAACGATATTACGGAACAGATAACAACCCGGGAAGCGTTGGCGGCTTCCGAGCAGCAATACAGAGAAATATTTGAAAACGCCCCTCTCGGCATATTCCGCAGCACCGAAGCCGGGTGCTTTGACGATCTAAACCCGGCACTGGCCCGTATGATGGGTTTTCAATCGCCCCGGCAGGCGATGGAAGCCATTCACAACATCGCCGAACAGATGTTTGTCGACAGTGACCTTCGTAAAGAAATTATTGCCGTCTGCGTTGCCAGGGACGGGTACCATGTCAGGGAGGTTCTCTACCGGCGTCCCAGCGGTGATAAGTGGCTGGGCAAGCTGCACATGAGGGAAATCAAAGGTCGACCAGCCGGCCAGCGCCTTCTCGAGGGATTCGTCGAGGACATCACCGAAAAACACGTCGCCGAATCCGCTCTGTTGGATGAAAAAGAGCGCCTGAACGTTACCCTGCGCAGTATCGGCGATGCCGTTATCACCGCGGATCGCCAGGGAAGGGTCACGCTGATGAATCCCGTCGCCGAGAAGCTGACGGGATGGAGGGAAAAGGAGGCCTTGGGCAAGCCCTTGCAAAGGGTTTTCCAGATCGTCAGCGAGCATTCAAGAGAGCCCTGCAAAAGCCCGTTTGAGGCCGTGATCGATTCGGGTAAGGTGGTCGGTCTGGCCAAGGACACACTGCTGATCAGCCGCAACGGCGACGAACACATTATCGCCAACAGCGGCGCCCCCATCCTGCATGCCAAGCAACAGATCATCGGGGTCGTGCTGGTATTCCGCGACATCAGCGCAACCCAGCGCATGGAGGCCGAAATGCTGAAGGCGGAAAAACTCCAGTCATTGGGGGTTCTTGCCGGCGGGATTGCTCACGATTTCAACAATTTTCTTGCTGGCATCGTGGGCAATGTTTCCCTGGCCAAGCTGGATGTTCCCCAGAGTGACCCACTTTTTCCTCTTCTCCAGGAAATGGAGAAAGCTGCTATGCGTGCCAAGAACCTGACCCAGCAGCTGCTGACCTTTTCAAAGGGGGGCGAACCCGTTAAAACCGTTGTCAACCTTGGCCAAATCGCCCGAGAAACAGCCGCATTCGCCATGAGGGGATCCAAAGCGCTCTGCGAATTCGACTTTGCCGACGATCTCTGGATGAGCAAAGTCGACGGCGGCCAAATGGCTCAGGTGATTCACAATTTGGTGATCAATGCTGATCAGGCCATGCCCGAGGGCGGCACCGTAAGGATCAGGGGCCGAAACATTTCCCTTGGACCGGACAATCACCTCACCCTCGCCCCCGGCAAATATGTCTGCCTGGCCGTCGAAGATGAGGGGACCGGCATTCCCACAGCGTTTCTCAAAAAAGTTTTCGATCCCTATTTTACCACCAAACAAAAGGGCAGCGGACTCGGACTGGCGGTGGCCTATTCCGTCATCGAAAAGCACGGCGGCAAACTCACCGTCTCTTCAGAACTGACCATCGGTACCACCTTCGAGATGTATCTGCCAGCGATGATCGAGACGCTGGTGGAGAAGATATCAGGCAGGGACACCATTCTAACCGGTGCCGGACGAATTCTTGTAATGGACGACGAGGCGTTGGTTCGTAACCTGACAAAGGCAATGCTGACCAAATTGGGCTATACGGTGACTCTGGCCGAAGACGGTGCCCAAGCCCTCGACATCTATGCTAGAGCCATGACATCCAACCAGCCCTTCGATGCGGTCATCCTCGATCTGACGGTAACAGGGGGCATGGGGGGAAAGGAAACCATCCAGAGACTCCGCGAACTGAACGAAAATGTGAAAGCCATCGTCTCCAGCGGGTACTCCAATGACCCGGTGGTCTCTCAATTTTCAAAATACGGGTTCAAAGCAGCGGTTAAGAAACCATACCTTGTCCATGAAATGGCCCAAGCAATTCATTCTCTACTAACTGAAACCGATGGTAAATAGGCGCGGGGGGCGGATGACCCGTCTTCCCACGCAACCAGCCTGCCCGTACCTGCCGTCAAACGACTAACAGCCAGTCGTTCTTTCCGTCCTCGTCCAAAACACCGCTGCGCCATTTTGGTTAATACCAACCCAGGGCCGTCAAAGCCCCTTTAGGTTATTGCCTCCGATACAGTCCCACCAGCTCTGCCCTGGCGAGAACATGGCCTTCCATTGCCTTTTCAAGGGCTGCCTTGGTTGGCTCCTCGAGGTCGGGCAGGACGACATCCAAAGCGAAAAGCTTGTGGAAATATCGATGCTCGCCTATGGGCGGGCATGGGCCACCATAGCCCGTCCGTTTCCAATCGTTGAGTCCCTGCAGCGTGTCTTTAGGCACATCTGTGTCCCCCCCGCCTTCCGGCAAAGATCGCACCGACCCTGGAATATTGTAGAGAACCCAATGAACCCATGTCGTCTTCGGGTGTGCCGGATCGGGCGCGTCGGGGTCGTCAACGATCAGTGCGAAACTCTTGGTGCCATCGGGAATGCCAGACCATTCCAATGCAGGAGAGACATCCTCCCCGTCGCAGGTAAACTTTCTTGCCATGGGTTTCCGGTCTTCAAAACCGGGGGACATGAGCCGCATCATGACCGTAGCCTCCTCTCATGCATCAATGTTGACGAAAGCAACCCGGCAATCATGGTGACGGGTGGGCCGCCACGCGGGAAGCGGAAGATACGTTTGGACCCCTCATCAAGAACGTACCCGGACCGGACCGAATCTTCGAGGGCCCCTGCTGTCGGCCGGGGACAGAACATCTTCAATCCCCGCGCCTAAAACGGCGCCGACCGGGTAAACTAATGCCGCTTGGCCGGGGGCGCAACGCGCGTTCAGGGCCTTGAATGGGCGCTGTCAATTCTGGAGAGCACATGGCCGCTCGGCGTGTTAATCCTGTCCTAACAAACCGACTGGATACTGTTTGGAAGTGTTTTCGACAATGCTGCACGATGAGACGGAGGGAATGATGCCATTTTTTCGACGATACGCAGGCTTGGTGATTCTTTTCGCGGCTGTTGGCGCACCCGCGGTCGGGATCGC
>JASFIA010000175.1:0-5828 GCA_050122915.1 Desulfobacterales bacterium
CAGGGGGGATATCAATTTCTGGGTCTCCATCGCGATCTATGTTTTTTCGACCCTTTCCTACGTAGGGCTCTGCGTCTGGCTGGTTCCCACCTTTCCCTGGATTTTTTTTCTTTGCTATGGGTTTATCTACACTCCCGTCATTTCGTATATTACGGCCCGTATGGAGGGCATTGCGGGCCAGTTCGTCAGTCTGCCTCTGGTCCGGGAGGCCAGCTTCATCGCCGGAGCGAAATACTTCGGATACAGCGGCATAGAAATCTGGTATGCCCCCATACCCATTCACAACTACGGTGAGGCCACGGTCAACTTTCGACAGATCGAACTGACGGGTACCAGCATCCGCGGCATCATCAAGGCGGAGATCGTTGTCTTCCCCGTCGTGATGGTGGCCAGCCTGCTTTTCTCTCAGTTTATTTGGCGCCTGGCCCCGATACCGTCGAGCAATTACCCCTACGCCCAGGAACTGTGGCATCTTCAGGCACTCAACTCCCTGCTCATGCAGACGTCCACCCTTGAGGGCAACGCCCTGTTCTACCAAGCCCTCAACATCGTCTACGTGCTGACGGGCCTGGGATTCGGAGTGGTCACCTATGTTATCCTGGCGGTGTTCGGACTGCCGATCATGCTGATCTACGGTGTGGTCAGGGGACTGGGGCAAAGCACTCCCCATGGCCTCATCCTCGAGGTGGTGGGCGCCCTGCTCGGACGGTTTTTTTTCCTGAAACGCTACGGCGCCATGTGGCGGCAGTATGCCCCGGTCCTGCTGGCCGGTTTTTCCTGCGGCATGGGGCTCACCGGCATGTTCGCCATGGGCTTTGCCCTCATCCTGAAATCCCTCAACCGGCTGGCGTATTGACGGTGGTGGGACAGACCGACTCATCCGGTATTGAACATTCACCGTTGCGTCCAATACTATAGGGTGTGACCAAAACGACTGAGGCGGCGCGCCACCGGCTGTCCATCCGCCGGAGGGGCGCAGTGATCGTTCGACCGGCGAATCCGCCTGCCGTCGATTCGCCTCCGGAAGGATTCCCCATGAAAACGCTATTTGCGGTCGCAGCAGCCGTCAGCCTGATGCTGCTCCCGATGCTATCAGAGGCGGCGAGCGCCCCTAAAACGTTAGCCGGTTATACCCTTGGAGGAGACATCTCCCAGGTAGACGCCTATTTGGCCATGGAAACCGCTTTGCCGATCCGATACCTGGAATGTTTAGAGGAAGTCGAAATTAAAAACCAACCGTTATTCAAAAGCGGCCTGATCGCCTACGGCACCTGCGCCAGGCCCGGGAAAATCGTGCGTATCAAAATGAAATACGCCGACGGCAGCCGGCGATTCTACGACCGGCTGCTAGGTCGATTCAAAACACAATTTGGAGATCCTTCCGAATGGCAGGGAGACCCTTTCCATGTGGTCATCGACTGGAAGTGGTCGTTTGTGGACGATGACGGCAGCCGCATCTCCCTGCATCTCTCCCACAATTCCCTTGACCGGGACGAAAAGTACGGCAATGCCGTAAAGCTGACCCTTTCCAGTGCTATCGACGAGGAGATCCGGTGCTACAAAGAAACCCACCCGGGTTTTCGCACCTCCGCCAGTGGCGGCCCGATGCCTTCCGATAGCGACATCGACTGGGATCAGATGGTTCCCCGATGATCCGGCCCGAGGAATACGCCTTCCTTTCCACTAGAGGGCAGGCGGTCTTTTGGGAGGGGGTTCAACTGGCCGTTCCCCCTCAATGGGACATCCAGTCGGTGGCCCCGGGATACATCGTTTTAGGAACAGCTGCAGGGCCCGCCGTAGAGTTCAAAACCGGCGCGGCAGGAAACAGGCCCTTATCGCGGAAAGCCCTGTTTCGCAGACTCTCCCGCCAAATGAACGGTTGGTTCCGGAAACGGCTGACCCAAATCCCGATGGCATCAGAGTGGGAACGCCGGCTGGAGGGGTTTTCAGCCACCGCCTTTCGGTGGAGGGAGGGTGGTAGAAACGGCAATGGAGCCATCCTGACCTGCAAGGAGTGCGGTCGCACCCACATGCTTCAGTTTTTCTCTCCTCCCGTCGATGAATCGGGTCCTGTTTACCACCTGCTCGATCATCTGAGAGACCATCAAGACGACGGCTGGCGACCGTTTCGTCTGTTCGACATCGAAGGAGCCGTGCCGCCTGGCTATGAAACCGACACCTGCCGGTTCGAGCCGGGACGATTTACCGTGGACTTTGCCGGCCCGGAACACCGCATCCGGTTTTTTCGCTGGAGCCCGGGGGATGTTCTTCTGAAAAACCGGACTCTGGAGGAGTTCCTCAAAGCCCAGAAGCTCCTGCTGGAGGAAACGGGTCAGCCGGAACCGCCCCGGGATCGTCCGGGGGAGTGGAGCGAAACCATTACACCCCCCACAAAAAGGGTGGCCATCGGCAGCAGCCGACAGCGACCCATTCATCGGCGTTGCCGTGCCGTGCTTCTCCGCCGGGAAAACCGGATACTGGCCCTTTTGACCGAAGGGCGGGAATCGACCTTTACTGATTTTGATCGATTGTGGGAGACTTATGGGACTGTTCCGGAAAACACCGCCGCTGCCATCCCCCACCCGTGAGATTGCCCTCGCCTGCAGCCCGGTGAGAAATCCCGGCGTCAAGGAGAACCGGTTGGAGAGCGGCTGCCTCCTTTTGGAATATCCGGTTGCTCTGAAACCCTGGATGATGGAGGTGCTCCGCCGTTTCAAGGCGTCTTCTCCGGTCCAACAAATGAGAAAACTAGAGTTGGATGAGCTGGGAAGCGCCACCTGGGAGTTGATCGACGGCAACCGTTCCGTTGGCGGCATCGTCAAGTGCTTCGCCGATGCCTATCGCCTCCATCCCAAGGAGGCTGAACTGTCGGTCACCCGGTTTCTGTTGGAGTTGGGGAAAAGAGGTCTCATCGCCATGCGGTGACGAACACATCGTGAGAGAGCCCGAGCAATGGCGGAGGGAGAAGCCGCCAGGCAACCGCACTCCGGCGACAGGGCCCCTAATTCAGGAAGGTGACATGGATTTCAGGGCGTCATCAACCGATTTGACGATGGGAAGAAATGAATCGAACCCCGAAATTTCAAACACCTCTTTGACGTAGTCCTGCATAGAGCAGAGCACCAGCCGACCGTTGGTATTTTTGAGGTTCTTCGTGGTTTTTAAAATCACTCTGAGGCCGGCGCTGGAGATATAGTCCAGTCCCTCGAAATCGAGAACCATGTGGCGGGTTCCGCTCTCGATCGCCTCGAAAAGTTTTTTTTCAAAGCTGAGGGATGTGTTGGAATCCAGGCGCCCCGTCAGTTTGAAAACACTGAAATTATCCTGCTTTTTTTCGACAATCTCCATTTGCATCCTCCTGGCGGATTCTGGTCCCTACGGTCACAGCGCCATTGCGGGCCATGCCGATCCGCCGTTTCGTCACGAGTTGACCTTCTTTTTCAACACCAGAATGTTCTTGTCTTTCTGTCGCCGATACCGCACCTGGTCCATGAACGCCTTGATGAGAGTAATGCCCAGCCCTCCGACCCCCCTCTGCTTGAGATCGCACTTGAGGTCGGGTTCCGGCAAATCGAGAGGGTTGAAGGAAATGCCATCATCGATGATGGTGATCACCACCTCGCCGCTGTGGTGGTCGACCGTGATTCGGATCCGGTGCTCCTCGTCATCCTGAAAGCCGTGGGAAATGATGTTGGTGAACAATTCGTCAAGAGCAAGGTTGATCTGAAATCGGTCTTTTTCAGAAATCCCCGCGGACTCGCAAAAGCGGCTCACTTGCTTGCAGAGCACCTCAAGCTCTTCCAGATCGTTGGTCAGTTCAAAATCGATTTTTCCCATCACAGATAGCCGCCCGGCCGGGGGTAACCGGCATACAGGTTACGGGAGGTCAACATCGACTCATCAAAGGACACTGATTCCGGCGCGGCCGGAAAGTCCCTCTGCGTTTTCTATCATATCAAAAAGGTGACGCTTTTCCCAGGTGCGAATCCGATCCACCACCGCTTTGTGTAAGCGGGGCAGGAGATCGGGAAACTGCTCCAGGGCTTTGGCAAATTTCTCACGGCTCAAAACGAGACAGGTGGCGTCCGTCGAAGCTTCGAGGGAAAACAGTCGCTGCATAGGCCCCAGAAGAGCAAGCCCTCCGATAAGCTCCCCAGGGTCGAAGTGTCGGATGGTTTGGCTGTCTTCCTTGTCATCGCGGGTGAGGGTCAAGGTCCCTGAAAGCACCAGAAAAGCCTTGCCGTCATCGTCATCCTGGCTGAAGAGGCGGTCCCCTGCGTTATAGTCTTCGCGGGCGCACAGATAGGCCATTACCTTCAGCTTTTCGATGGGGAACCCCGAAAAGAAATCCGTCTGGCGCAGAATCTCTAAATTCTCGGTATATTCGCAAGGGCAGGAATCATCATGCCCTGCCGCCGGTGAGTTCATAGAGGGCTCCTTTGCTGTGGATCAGTTCGTCGTAGGTACCTATTTCGATGACTTTTCCGGCTTTCATCACCGCAACCTTGTCAAAGTTTTTGATGATGTCAAGGCGGTGAACGACGGAAATGAGCGTGACTTTTCCTTTGTATCGGCTCTCGAGCAGGTTTTGGATGCGTCCTTGGGAACGATTGTCCAAGGCTGAGGTAGCCTCGTCCATGATGAGAAGCACCGGAGATTTGAGAAGGGACCTTGCAATGGCCAGTTTCTGGCGCTGGCCCCCGGAAAGGCGATCCCCTTTGCTGCCGACCGAGTATTGCATCCCGATTTTAACGATCCGTTCGAGCAGATCCTCTTCGATAAGGAGCTGAATGATGCTCTGGTCGATTTTGTCCTGGCCCTTCTGACCGGTGGTTTTTGTCTTTCCGAAAAATATGTTGTTCAAGATACTCTGGGAGAGAATGTATTCGGACTCCTTGTAGAAGGAAAACGCGGCGGGGTCGTCTTGACTGATCATCTCACGGAAGAGCGCCCTGCCCTCCAAGATCAGTCGTTCCAGAAGTTGAGGCAGCGACACCATCTTGTGGCGACCGGGGGCAAATCGAAGAGCCAATTCAAGGAGCCGACGCTGCTCGCCTTCGCCGATTTGGTGAAGCCTCTGCTTGCGGATCCGCTCCAGCAGCGCCTTGAGATCTTCCAACTCATCGGCGGCCACGGGGCTTTGCTCGAAGAAAATCTTGTCCGGCGTCAAAATGCCTAAGATGTCGACGGTCTGGCGGGCCAGATCCGCCCCTAGCTCCAACAGGGGCCGTCTGAGGTCGGCCCGCTTCAAAAACCCTTCGAAATACCGACTGCCGGACAGGTTGTCTTCCGAAAAATCGGGATTGATGGCCGTGCCGAAAGTGAGGTTTTCTCCGACGCTGGAATGGAAGAGGTAGTGGTTCTCGTCGAAAAACTCCACATAGGCAGCCAGTTCCTCGCCGAATTGCTTTTTGAAGTTGCCTCGAACCGCGACCAGCCGATCGATCAGCGCCCCGTCCTCGGAGCCGTCGAGAACCGTGTTCAGACCGAATCGGAGCGTGTCCACAAAGATGCCGGTATGATGAAGCACCTCGATCATATCGTCCAGGGTGGGCAAGCCGGACGGGTCCGTGTCGGAGCCGGTGTTTTTGGCTTTGCAGGAATAGAGCAAATTTTCTTCTATCGTTCCTTCGAAGATGAAAGGCGTCTGGGAGACGAAGCCCGTGTTGGTAACCACGTCCTTCTTGGTCATCTCCAGGACTTCCCGGCCTCCGATCCGGATATGGCCACTGGTATAACTGTAGAGTTGACCAATGCACAGGGCAAGGGTGCTCTTTCCGGACCCCGAGTAGCCAACAAGGGCAAGATGCTCCCCGGGATTCAGGGTG
>JASFIA010000176.1:0-5826 GCA_050122915.1 Desulfobacterales bacterium
GGTCTTTCCATGGAGATCCACCAGATAGTCGGCCTGCTGTTGAATCGATGTGTCGACGATATAATGATAGGGGCGGCTTCCATCGAGTTTCCATCTGAGAAAGGATTCAAAATCCCGAATGCCGGCGGCGGTCATCAATCGGGGCCGTTCCCTTCGGATGTGGTGATAGGAACTGACCTGCAGGTCCCAGGGATTTCTGACGAAGGCGAACTTGAAGCAGCGGTCGAACAGTT
The DNA here is from genome assembly GCA_050122915.1 of Desulfobacterales bacterium. Taxonomy (GTDB): domain Bacteria; phylum Desulfobacterota; class Desulfobacteria; order Desulfobacterales; family UBA5852; genus CALNZV01. The sequence continues at coordinate 234 of JASFIA010000176.1, forward strand.
CCCTGGGCAGCATCTCCCGCGCCGCCACCGCTCGGGCATGGCGGGGGATCTTACAACCCAGCCGGTGACCGAACAACCCGCTGATGCGGCTGCAGAGCGCCTGGGGAATCCGATAGGGATCCCTCCATGTCTGCCGACTCAAGGCCTCTCGAAGGCTGGTGCCGCCGGTTTTGGCGATATGAATGAAGATGAAACGGTATCGTATCGAAATCATCATAGGCGCCGGCTCCTGTCAGGGTCCGTCAGCTTCAGGAATCAGTAGTTTGAGATAGCCCCTGGCACTGTTTTCCACCGTATAGGCCGCAACGGCGCGTTTCAACTCGCCACCGTCAGGTCGATCCGTCAGGGTCTTTGCCATGGCTTCGGCCAAAGCGCCAGGGTCACGCATCGGAACCAGAGGAGCAATCCGTCCTCCATCCAGCAGTTCCATGGGACCGCTGGGGCAGTCCGTTGCAACGACGGGCACCCCCAGAGCCATGGCTTCGGTCAGGGCATTCGGGGACCCCTCCCAGATGGACGACAGGCAAAAGAGGTGTGCTTTCCCAAGAATTCCGTATGGATTATTCAAGAATCCGGGGAAATCGACCCGATCCCTGATTCCGAGGGCTGAAGCCAGGGACGCCAGAGCCTTCCGGTCCTTTCCATCCCCGATAATGATCAGTCGGCTGGGAATGAGGTCTTGGAGCTGGGCAACCCCCCGAATTAAGGTGGAGAAATCTTTCTGACGGGTCAGCCGACCCATGCCCACAATGACCGGCGGCCCATTATCCCTAAGCCATGGGTGGTCCGGGGGTTCCGACGCCAATGCCGCCAGCCGGGACGAAATCACCGGATTCGGGATCACCGTGACACGCCGTCGGGGAATCCCCGCAATGCGGGCCATGTCCTCGGCGACCCCTCGGGATACGGCGACGATGCCGTCGACCCGCGTGTAGGTCCAGCCCATGGCCCGATACCACAGCCACCGTTTGAGGCCCGTGGCGGAGGTAAGGGCGGCGGATACGGTGGTTCCCATCCGTACCACCAGCCGGGTGTTGCATCTGGCCGTCCATCGGGCAATGACAGCCATGCGGTTGGCCCGGTCCTTTGCAGACAAAAGGGCATCGGGGGCCTCCCTGCTCAGATATCTCGCGAGCGCCGGCAGACTCGACCAGGTATGCCGGCCGATCGGAGTGACCACACGCACGCCGGGGGAAATCCGGGCCACCCCGTGGGGTTCGGATTTGATGGGCAGCAGATCTACCCTGCATCCTTGGTCAACCAGGCCCCCGGCGAGATTGAGCATCATCCGCTCGACCCCTCCCTGACCGGAAAAAGACACCACTATGGCAATCCGTTTGGCCACCAGTCATCGGTCCCTTTCCCCGGAGGCGGACGGCCATACCGGGACCCCCGGGGCGAGAATGTCCAGATAGCGGTCCGTGCAGGCTGCCACCTGATAGCGATCGGCGCCCCGGACGAGCGCCTGGACGTCTGGGGGCGCGTCCAAGGCCCGGTCCATGGCGGCGGCCATGGCCTTGGGATCGCCCACGGGGACAAGTCGGCCGAATCGCCCTGAGGCGAGTATCTCGGAAGGACCGCTGGGACAATCTGTCGAAATGATCGGCGTTCCGAGGGCCAGGGCCTCCATAAGGGCTACCGGAGCGCCTTCGCACCGGGAGGACAATACGAAAAGATTGGCCCTAGCCATGACGGCGTAAGGATTGTCAACGAAGCCCGGAAGCCAGACGTCATGGTGAATCTTCAGCTCACAAGCCAGTTGAAGCAGTCGATCCCTCAGCCGCCCCCTGCCCAGTATGGCCAGTCGGCACTCACGCCCCTCTCGGACGCGGGCAAATGCCCGCATGAGGGTCGAAAAATCTTTTCGGCGGCAGAGCTCACCAACACCCAGAACCAGGGGAACGGACGGCCTGTCGGGCCATGGCAGGGTTGTGGGCTCCCGCGCAAGCTGAAAAATCCGCGGTCCGACAACCGGACTGGGCGCCACATGGATCTTTTTGGGATCCAATCGGCCGATCCGACCCAGGTCCTCGGCCGCCCCCATCGACGGGACAATGATGGCATCGGCCCTGGCATATAGGTGTCTTATGGAAATCAGTTGCGCCCGACGATGCCACCACCGCCGTCCGTCCAAGTTTTTGGAAACTGTCGTCCCCACCCGAATCACAGTGCGGCAGGGGATACCCGAAATGGCGGCTGCGGCCAGAACGGTGCGGTTCACCCGGTCCTTGTCCGAAAGGATGACGCGCGGTTTTTCCTCCCTCAGATAACGGACCAGTGCCGGCAGGCTCGAGTTCACGTGTGTGGAGCCCAGATCGATTCTTCGCACCCCGGCGGGGAGGGGATCCATATAGGGGCCGTGCCCCCGGATCTGAAGCAAATCGATCGATACGCCCCTGCCCGCCATCTCCGGGATCAGATTGCCCATGACCCGATCCACGCCGCTGTGGCCCGAAGTGGCCAGGAAAACGGCCAGGGTCGATTTGGGTCGGTCAGTGGCCATCGGCACCCTCCACCAAATTCAGGACTTCCGCATACCGCCTGCAACAGATATCCTTTCGAAATCGCTCGACGCCTCGTTTGAGCAGAGTCGGATCCGGAGGTGTGGCCACGGTTTCCTCTATGGCGCGGGCCAATGCCGCCGCATCCCCGACGGGCACCAGGCGGCCAAGCCGACCGCCATCAAGGATATCCTCCGGACCGCTTCGGCAGTTGGTGGCCACCGCAGGAGTCCCGAGGGCGAGGGCTTGAATCAAAACGTTCGGAGACCCCTCCCAGGCCGAGGAAAGCGCAAATACCGAGGCTCGGGCCATGAACGCAAAAGGGTTGGGGACAAACCCCGGAAGGTCGACCCATTCCCCGATACCGAGATCGGCCACGAGAGCTTCGAGCCTGCCTCTCTCCTTGCCCTCCCCCAGAATCAACAACCGGCAATCGACCCGCCGCCTTAACAAGGCCACGGCCTTTATAAGGGTTGGGAAATCCTTCTGACGCACCAGCCGCCCCACTCCGAGCACCAGAGGCTCGCCCCCGCCGGTCAGCCATGGGTGATCGGCGGCCTGTTGAGCCTCGGCCGATAGCGCATCGGACACCGTGGGGTTGGACAAAACGTGAATAGCACTCAGGGGCAGACCGGTGACCCTGGCGATGTCCGCTGCAACCCCAGGATCGTTTCCGATGACGGCATCGGCTCGGCGGTAACAGTATCGGATGAACGACCGTCTGAACCACCGCTTGACGGGACCCCGCCGATCCAGAGCCATCGATACCGCCATGCCGACGCGAACAACGATTCGGGGACCTACACCCCCCAGCTGTCTGGCCAGCACGGCAGCCCGCACCGCCGACTCCCTGACGGCCATCAGAACCTCCGGCGCCTCCTTTCGAAAATAGGCCATCAACGGCGGAATTCGGCCGGGGCCTCTGACATCGCCCAGCAAAATCGTTCTCACCCGGGGATGAAGCCGTTTTCGCTCGGGGATGTCGGTGTCGTAGAGGAGAAGATCCACCCGAATGCCCATCTCCGACAAGCCGTTGATCAGGTTGACCATCACGTGGCTGATTCCTCCGGGGCCACCTCGAAATCCGCAAAAGGCGATCGAGGCTCCGATCTTTCCGATGTCGCTCCCGTCGTTTTTCACACCCATCCTTCGTGATTCCAATTGGACACGACTGTTGCACGATAACGCCGGTGGTTTGCCACCGGCAAGCCCCCTCACCCTTGATGCTCCATTGAAAAAACCTCAAGAAATCGATCGGCGCATCGCTCAACCGTAAAGCGCTGAGCCGCCGCCTTCAGACGGTCTGGATCCATGGGGCGAGCCAAGACACCATCGATGGCATCGGCCAGGGCTTCCGGGTCTCCTATGGGCACCAGGGGACCGAGAGCCCCGTCCATCAAAATTTCCCGGGGACCGTACGGGCAATCCGTGGACACGACCGGGATGCCGAGGGCCATGGCTTCAGCCAACACATTGCCGAATCCCTCCCATGCCGACGACAAGACAAACACATCGGCTTGGGTCATATACTGGTATGGATTCATCACATATCCGGGAAGTTGGATGCGGTCTTGGAGTCCCAAGCGCCCGACCATGGCCAAAAGCGCCCTTTTCTCTTCGCCGTCGCCGAGAATGGCCAGCCGGCAGGATCGTCGTTCGGCAAGGATTGCGAAGGCTCGAACCAGTGTGGGAAAATCCTTCTGAGCCGTCATCCGGCCGGCCGCCATGATCACGGGATCGGTGGCATCGTCGAAAAGAGGGGCGGCCGGTGCGGCGGCAGCCAGTTCATGGATGTCGGAAACCACCACCGGATTGTAAATCACCTCGACCCGCTCTTCGGGAATGTCGAAACGGCGAACCAGATCGTCGGCCACGCCCTGGGAAACGGCGATGATCTTCTTATTTTTCGGCAGCAGCCGCCGAATGGCCTTTTCCTCAGATATCCGCTTTGCCGGCCGCATTCGCTCGAGTTTTTGCCCTTGGGGAAGGTGGATGCTGGTATAAACGCCGGTGGTCCCGTACCCCCATCGAACGGCAGTGAGGGCACTGGCATTCAACCGCGTTCGGTCGGTCAGCAAAACATCCGGCCGTCGGCGGGCCAAATAAGACACCAGTCGAGGAATACTCATCCATCGATGGGAGGTCCCAATGACTTCTAGGTGGGAGTCGCCGGGAATCAGACCCTCCATCGGACTGGCGGCGGTGGCCATCACCAGATCTACCGAATGCCCCCTTCGGATCCATTCGCGAATGAGATGCACCCGCATCCGTCCGACCCCCCCCGAGCCCAGCCCCGCGGTATAGACGGCAATCCTCTTTTTTGTCATGGACATCACGCATTCGGTTTCGATAGGTTCACCGCCTACCCGGCCTTGATCGGATTCAAGTTGACGTGCCCCCTTCCCCGTATCCCATTGCCGCCTGCCGCACCGAATCATGGCGAAGAGCCATTGGCGGGTGGCGGCGGTTTTTTTACCGGGTGCCGTTTCGGATCTGCGAATACGAAGGTGATTTTCTCGCCATAGTCGAATCGCTTGACTTCGATGAAGCGCTTGAATGAAGGCAATCGATCGAGACGGTTCTTTCGAAATTTGAGCACGATCAAATCGTAGTTACCCCGAATCGCAATTCTCTCTATTTTTTTGAAGTTTCGGCTTTCAGGATGGTAATCTCGGTATTTTCCTTTATCCTTATGGGATAAAAGCCCCGCCGCATAGGCGATTCGAGAGTCATTTCCGATGATCCGCCCTTCTTTGTAGGCCGATGCGGCGATCCAGCGTCCGGCTTGGACGGCGGATTGATCGGGCAGCTTCATGTGGTCGATGTTGGCAAGGGCGGGAAAGCCGACCGCGCAAATCCAGAACACCGGCCAGACCCAGGGGCCGACGGCTCGGGCGGAAGTCCAGTCGACCACTCGGGCCATGCCACGGCCGACCCAGGGGTAAAGTAAAAAAACACCGGCAAAGACGAATCGCTTGTTGGTGAAATCCCGTTCGATGAGAAGCATGTACAACAGGGCCACATAAAAAAGAACCACCGCAGCCGCCATTGCCCTGGACCGGTTCCATCGGTGGTCGAGGCCGGCGGCCAGA
>JASFIA010000177.1:0-5807 GCA_050122915.1 Desulfobacterales bacterium
CGATACGGTGGTGGAGATTGGCCCCGGTCCTTGGGCCAATCTCCGCTATTATCGACCCGGCACTCATCTTATCGCCGTTGAGCCAAACCCGGCCATGCACCGCCATCTTCAGGCCAATGCCCGTCGGTACGGCATCCTTATCGATATCCTGCGGACCAAGGGAGAGTCCCTGGCATTGCCGGATGACAGCGTGAACCTGGTGGTGGGCACACTGGTCTTGTGTTCCGTCGATTGTCCCTCTAAGGTCGTCTCTGAGGTCTATCGGGTGCTCAAGCCCGGAGGGAGATTCGCATTTCTGGAGCATGTATCGGCTCCGGAGGGCACTCGGTTGCGTGAACTGCAGGGCTTGCTGCGCCGCCCTTGGCACTGGCTTTTCAAAGGCTGCCATATCGATCGCCCCACTCATGCGCTGCTCATGGGAGGCGGATTTGCCTATGTGGAAATGAACCGCTTTATGCTTCACTCGCCGTTGCTGCCCATCACTCCCCACATTTTCGGCCAGGCTTTAAAATGAGCCGCCCTTGCCGCCTGCAGTTTCATTAAACCACGGAACATGGTACGGAAAGCAGGAATCGGCGGGCCCTTCGGCGGCCGGTGATGGGGCCCCTCCACCGCAATCGCGGCGGACGGCTGCCGTCGGTTCTTTCAGGCGCCTGTCAGTTTTTTCGCTTCCGCGAAAGGAGACACCATGCAGATCACCCGCTGGAACACGTCGCCCCGCTATGAAAGGGACGGGATCATCTCCTACCTTTTGGCCTCTAGCGTGACCACGGATGCCGTTCATCTTACCACAACCTTGGTCGAAGTCCGCCCCGGGGGTATGCAGCGGATGCATCATCACGACAACGAACAATGTTACTTTATTTTAGAGGGGCAGGGGATCATGACGGTGGAAGAGGAGGTGGCGCGGGTAAAACCCGGTGACTGCATCTTCATTCCCACCAATACGCCCCACGGGTTGGTCAATGATGGGGCAGAGACGCTGACCTATTTCAGCGCCGCGTCCCCCTCCTTCGGTGAAGGCGTGCTGAAGGACTGGATGCCCTTGGGCACTGAAATGGAGGGGCCCATCGGAGAAGATGAGCCGGATCATTGAACCGGCAGAAGGGTGGTGAGGGTTTCTGTTTGCCCTCCGGCACCGGCCAAGATCCAGGATCGACAGCGCCGTCTTCCTCGCCGGCCATGACCTAACAGGCGGCATCACCCAAGATGACATCGTCTACACGGGCATGGGCTACGGAGCCCAAGCGAGATACCGGGGAGGCCGGTCAACGCTTTCGGGGTGCCGGCAGGAGGGGGCGTGAAAGGGTCGGAAGCCCCTTTTAAAAGCCATAAGGGGCGTTCGAGTATGGGAATCACAGTGGAGAGAATGCGAGAAAAAGCCGCACAAGGCCTGAGGCCCGGCGACCGGTTTACCGTCACCCGGCGGTTTTCAGAAGACGATGTGGCGGCCTTTGCCGAGTTGAGCAAAGACTTTAACCCGGTTCATTTCGATGACCGGTTTGCTGCCGCCAAAGGGTTTTCGAGACCCATTTGCCACGGATTGCTGGTGGCGAGTCTTCTGACCGAGATCGGCGGCCAGATTGCCTGGCTGGCTTCGGGAATGTCCTTTCGCTTTCTCGGGCCGGCATATCCCGGCGACGATCTGCATTGTACGCTGGTCATAGAGAGCATCGACCACCGAGGGAGCGCCCGGGCGGTTGCCGATGTGATTACCGCAGACAACCGACGGGTGCTGACGGCGGAGCTTTTCGGGCGGGTGCCCATGGATTCCGAACGGCAGCTGCTCGGTGCCATGCTTCAGAGCCCTCTGTGACGCTGTCAACCGCCACCCTGGGCCCGGTTACGGTGATGAAGGGAGATGGGTCGTGTCCGATGAAGCGATTCCCCTGATTTCCTTGACCCGCGACCTGATCGCCTTCAATACGGTCAATCCGCCGGGTAACGAGGGGCCCTGCGCCCAATACCTTGCCGGTATGCTGGAAGCCGGGGGGTTTGAGGTCGTGCTGCTGCCTTTTGAGCCTGGCCGCCCCAATCTGATTGCCCGGAGCGGGACCGCGGACACCTCTCCCCTGTGTTTTTCCGGGCACCTGGATACCGTGCCCCTCGGATCGGCCCGGTGGGAGCGGGATCCGCTGGGCGGCACTGTTGCAGGCGATTACATTTACGGCCGGGGGGCCAGCGACATGAAGGGAGGCGTGGCCGCAATGGTTCATGCGGCGCTGAAGCTCCGGGCAACGGGCGGCGATCGTGCCAGCCTGATGCTGGCGCTCACGTCAGGTGAGGAAACCGGGTGCCTGGGCGCGGCCGCCCTTCTAGAGGCCGATCCGCCCCTGAGGCCGGCCGGAGCGCTGATCATCGGAGAGCCGACCTCCAATCGTCCTTTGGTAGGCCACCGAGGGGCCCTGTGGCTGGAACTTCAGACGACCGGGAAAACCGCTCATGGAGCCACCCCCCACCTTGGGAAGAACGCGGTCTACAGAGCCGCTGAGGTGGTCCGCCGACTGGAATCGTATCGATTTTCCGCTCCGGACCATCCCATCATGGGATTTCCTACCTTGAATGTAGGAACCATTTCAGGGGGACTGAACATCAATTCGGTTCCTGACCGTGCAGTGGTGGAAGTGGACGTTCGAACGCTGCCGGGCCAATCTCACGAGGAGGAAATATCCCGGATTCAGTCGGCGGTGGGCAGGGATGTGGCCATTCGGGTGATCCAAAGCGTGGAAGGAGTGGCCACGGATCCCAGGCATCCTTGGGTAGTAGGGGTCACGGCGTTGATGTCATCCCTGCTGAACCGCCCCCTTGGCCCGGCTGCCGCCCCGTATTTTACCGATGCCGCGTTTCTCGCGCCGGCACTGGGCCACCCCCCGACCCTGATCCTCGGACCGGGGGATGCGGCCATGGCCCACCAGACCGATGAGCACTGCACTCTTTCGGCGATACGGACGGCGGCAGACGCCTACTTCGAGATCGGCCGGCAGTGGTGCGGTATTTAGCGTCCGCGCTTATCTTAAAGGGCTAGGCAGGAGGCTTTACATGGCACCCTTGACCCCGTTGACCCCATTACCGTTGCCGGCTGGTGTGGTGTTCGATGCCTACGGTACCCTCTTCGACGTTCGCTCTGTGGGCAATCGCCTGAAGTCAACCCTTGGCAACCGTGCAGATGAGGTGTCCAACCTTTGGCGGGCCAAGCAGCTGGAGTACACGTGGCTCAGAAGCCTCATGGGCGAGTTCGTGGTTTTCGAAACCGTTACGGCCGACGCCCTCGACATGGCTCTCGATGCATTCGGGATCGAAGATCCGGCCCTGAAACAGGAGCTTCTCGCGGCCTATGACCATCTTGATCCTTTCCCGGAGGCGGCGTCCGTTTTATCTGCCATCAAGGCCAGCGGTTGTTCTATGGCCGTTTTATCCAACGGCTCATCTGAGGTCCAAGATCGAAGAGACCTCAGGCGTCCTGCTCTCGGCCGAATCGGTGGGAGTCTACAAACCCCATCCGAAGGTCTACGACTTGGCTTGCAAGGCCTTCCGCGTGGATGCCGGCCGTCTCCTGTTCGTTTCCGCCAATGCCTGGGACATCGCCGGTGCGTCCTGCTTTGGTCTGAAAACGGTCTGGGTCAACCGGTTTGGAGCCAGACCCGAACGGCTCCCGGGTGGAGCGGATGCCGAGATAACGGATTTGAACGGTCTGCTGTCCCTGGTCGATTTCTCGCAGGTGAACCGATGACCGTTCCGGGACACGATCCATTCGGCGACACACCGGCGGTGGTGGTCGACCGAAAGCGGCTGGTCGACAATATCACTGCCATGCAGTCTCTGGCCGATCGTCACGGCCTCGCCCTAAGGCCCCATATCAAAACCCACAAATCCATCCGAATCGCCCGGATGCAGATGGAGGCGGGGGCCGTGGGCGTTACCGCATCCAAACCCGATGAGGCGATGGTATTCATGGCCCCAGGCATCGGGTCGGTGACGGTGGCCTACCCCCTGCTCGATCCCCGAAAGGTCAACGCTCTTTGTGGCTTGGCCGCAACCCTGGGAATCGATCTCCAACTAATCGTGGACAGCAGTGAAGGGCTGGCGGCCTTGAGTGCCGGACTCCATGATTCGGAGACGGTGCCGGGGGTATTCATCAAAATCGATGTGGGGCTTCACCGTTGCGGCCTCAAAGAGGAGGATCCCCTCATCGGGTTTCTTGCCCGGCGTATCGCAGACCATCCGCGGCTGCGGTTTTCCGGTCTGATCTCCCATGCCGGGCATGCTTATGGAGCGGTTGACGCCGACTCTGCGGCATCCGTAGCCGAAGCCGAACGCCTTCTGATGTTGAGGGTTAGCGACCGGTTGAAGGAACTGGGTATCCCAGTTCCGAGGTTGTCCGTGGGTGCGACACCCACAGTGCTGGCTGCCAGACGCTTTGACGGCATCACCGAGATCCGCCCGGGCAATTATGTGTTTCTGGATCGCACTCCGATACGAATGGGACTGGCGGCCCAGGACGCCGTGGCGCTCACCGTGGTGGCCACCGTGGTGAGCAAGAATGCCGACTTTTCCATTATCGACGCAGGGTCCAAGACCCTGTCGTCGGACATGGGCCCCCACGGCGGTGGGGGTGGCGACGGGTTCGGGATCGGGCAACCCATCGACCGTTTCGGAGCCCCGGATGGATGGTTTGCGGTGAACAGACTGTCCGAGGAGCATGGCTGGATATCCCGGGCCGCTTGCGACCTGCCTCTCGGTAGTCGTGTTCGGATAATTCCCAATCACGCATGCCCGGTGGCCAATCTGGCCCGGACCTATCGGATGGTAGACGGAGATGCCAGCGACATCTGTCCGGTGGATGCCGCCGGTAAAGTGGGGTGAGCCATTGCGGTCGGGGCGGCCAAGGCAAGATCCAGCGGCCCGGCGATCGACGGGCGTGGAGATAGCCCTTAAAGGGAACCTTGACCCAGGGGTCAGGCAGACCGTCGTCGTCGCCTAAGGCGGTCTATGGAAACCTTTATGCTGTCCCGCATGCGGGCGATGGCGTTACTGAGTTCACCAAGCTCGTCGTGGACGGACGATCGGATCTCCGCATCCAGTTCGCCGATGCAGATCCGGTCAGCAACGTCCGCCAGATGCCGGATTCGTGCGGTAAGGCTTCGGCCGTAAAGAAAGATGACGGCGCCCAAAATCAGGAAGCCGGCAAGAAGGGCAATGGCGTTGGCCTTTCGCGTCTGGTCGGAAAGCTGGGCGGCCTTGCTTTCGATGAGGTCAATGGGACGGACGAATTCATCGGTGTCGGTGACGGCGGCCACCACATAAGGGGTACCGGACACCGGTACACTCACCATATACTTCTCGACTTCCTTGTCCGATCCTGTCATCCACCGGTAAAACCCTTCTGAGGGTTTTCCGTCCTTGACGCCCGTGAGTATGTTCCAAAAATCATCAAATCGGGTTCCAAGGGACTGTTGAAGAGACCCTAAATCAATGCCGACCAGCCGGGCATCCCCATGGGCCCATGCCCGCCATATGCCATCGGGTCCGGGCAGTTCATAGATAAAGGTTTCCCCGGTCAACCCCATCTTTTGAATGGCGATTTTTTTAAAGTAGATATCACGATTGAATGCGCTGTTCTTGAGGTCGGGATGGCTGTACAGGTACTGGCGGGTTTGCACGGCGACGGATTCGGCCTTGTCTCTGAGGGAGCGTTTGGCGATTCCCCATATGATGTCGGAGGTTTCCGACAGGGTCAGTTGATGCATCTGTTTCATTTTGTAAAGGGAGTAATAGCTGCTGGCGGCATAGATTAGCACAAAGGGCAC